>CAZHKN010000014.1:0-18469 GCA_964532725.1 uncultured Occallatibacter sp. | reverse complement strand
GCGCGCAGCGCGTTCATCAAGGTTCTGAGACAAGGCGGCGTGCATGGCCTCGGCAGATGTCTTCACCAGCGCAGTCAACAGATCGCGGTCCAGCCAGTCGAGGTTCTCGAAGTCGAATTGGAAGCCGGTATAGCCGTGCAGCTTGCACTCGCGGATCATCGCCTGATTCATCTGGGCCTGCGCGCCGGCGTTGAGGGCCAGCGCGTGGAACTCCTTTTTGCCGAATAGGGCCAAGAGGGGCATCACGGGCAGCTTTTCCGCCTGCGCCTGCTTGAGCACCGCCGGATTGGGCGCTCCGGTGACCAGGCCGTTCTCATCGACGTTGTACCATGTGGGAACCAGCAGGCCAATCTGCGCCGAATGGGCCTGAAACGAGCGGATTGACTCCGGCCCGTTGGTCAGGTAGAAGAGCGCAACGGGCGCAGCATGCAGGCTGGGCAGCGCCGCGAGGACCACGTAAAGGAGCCAAAGAAATCGTTTCATGTTTCTCCTGTTGAAGACGGTTGCAGCCCTGGCGCGCTGTGTTTGCCGGACTTGAATTTGAGCTTTGCCGCTCAAGTGATTATCGCTCAGTGATGATGGACACGATTGGAGCGATAAATGATCGTTTAATGCAAATATAATCGCTTACAGCTAAGAAAATGTTTGTGAAATCTATTTTTTTGTCGTTTATGGTCAAAATATGACTTCATTACTCCTTCGGAGCAAAGCGTGTTTCGGGTAAAAAATCAGGCAGGATTGGAAGGGAAACGGCATGGCAGAGATGAATCGGCGAACATTGTTAAAGAGCGCGGCTACGCTGGCATTGGCGCAGGGCGCTTGGGCGAAGGCAGCAACGGGATGGGCTGCATCCGGCCTCGATCTGCCGCAGGCCCGTCCGGCACAGGGGGCGCGGCGCTTTACCAGCGTTGCGGTGGAAGCGCTGATTCGGCGGATGTCGCCAAATATCGGCGATCCGGCGCTTTCGGCGATCTTCGCCAACTGCTTCCCCAACACGCTGGACACGACGGTCTCGCCAGGGAGCTTTGAGGATAAGCCCGATACTTATGTGGTTACAGGCGATATCGATGCCATGTGGCTGCGCGACTCCTCCGCGCAACTCTGGCCGTACTTGCCGCTAGCCAAGGAAGACGAGCCGTTGCGCGGGTTGATCGAGGGAGCAATCCGGCGGCAAGCGCGGATGATCCTACTCGACCCCTACGCGAATGCCTTCATGCGGGATGCGACCGTTGCGCCGCTGAGTTGGGCGGTGAAAGACCAGACCGAGCATCGCCCCGGCGTGGGCGAGCGCAAGTGGGAGGTGGATTCGCTTTGTTACCCGATCGGGCTTGCTCATGGCTATTGGCGCGCGACGGGTGACACTCGGCCCTTTGACGCGCAATGGAAGGAAGCAGCGTGGACGATTGTGCGCACCTTTCGCGCCCAGCAGCGGAAGACTGGGCCGGGGCCCTATTCCTTTGAGCGGGAGTCGGCGGCGCCCACGGAAACCTGCGCGCTGGGCGGCTTTGGCAATCCCGCACGGCCCGTGGGGATGATCTTCTCGATGTTCAGGCCCTCGGATGACGCCTGCATCTTTCCGCTCTTTGTTCCGGCAAATCTTTTTGCCGTGACTAGTCTGCGTCAGTTGGCGAAGATTGCAGCGGAGATTCTGTACGACGCCAAACTGGCCGCTGAGGCCGATGCGCTGGCGACAGAGGTTCAACAAGCACTCGATCAATACGGAAAGACGCAGCACCCTGAATTGGGAAGCATCTGGGCCTACGAAGTGGACGGCTACGGCAACGCACTCATGATGGATGACGCCAACGCGCCGGGGCTGCTGAGCCTGGCTTATCTGGGTTGTTGCGCGTCCGATGATCTGCTGTATCGACGGACGCGCGCCTTTGCGCTGAGCGATGCGAATCCGTACTTTTTCCGAGGCAAGGCGGCGGAAGGCATTGGCGGGCCGCACGCGGGGATGAACCTGATCTGGCCGATGTCCATCCTGATGCGCGCGTTTACCTCGAACGATGATCGGGAGATTCGCCAGTGCTTGCGCTGGCTGCGCGATACGACTGCGGGAACCGGGTTCATGCACGAGTCCTTCGACAAAGACGACCCGGCAAAGTTTACGCGGCCCTGGTTTGCCTGGGCCAATACCCTCTTTGGCGAGCTGATCGTGAAGCTGGCGGCGGAACGGCCTGCGTTGCTGAGCAGTTCACTGAGCTGATGCATGGGACGAATAATTCACAGATTTATGGAGCAGGAATGTTGAAGAAGCCGTTGTTTGTTCTGCCCATGCTGTTGCTGGCTCTTGCGGCGCGCGCACAACAGACGCCGCTGTTTCCGCAGTGCGCAGGAGGCCTCGCTCCTGCCGAGCTGGACCGGCAGATTGACGCATTGATTGAGCACATAACGCCCCAGGAGCGAATCGCCCAGTTGCAGGATCGCGCCCCTGCGATTCCGAGGCTGGGCATTCCGGCTTACAACTGGTGGAACGAGGGCTTGCACGGCATCGCCCGCAACGGATACGCTACGGTCTTTCCGCAGGCGATTGGACTCGCGGCTACCTTTGACCCGGCGCTCGTGGAGCAGGTGGGCAAGGTGGTGGGAACCGAGGCGCGGGCCAAGTTCAATCCGCATCAAGCAGCGGATTCGCCGCGTTATGCAGGTCTGACGATCTGGTCGCCGAACATCAATATCTTTCGCGATCCGCGCTGGGGACGGGGTCAGGAGACCTATGGCGAAGACCCGTATTTAACCGGCCTCATCGGGAGCGGATTTGTGCGGGGAGTGCAAGGGCCAGAGGGCTTTTATCTCCGTACAAACGCGACGCCCAAGCACTTTGCCGCGCATAGCGGGCCTGAATCCCAGCGCGACGGCTTCAATGCGCGCGTGAGCGAGCACGATCTGGCCGATACCTATCTGCCGGCCTTTCGCGCATTAACCGGCGAGGCGCAGGCAGCGGCAATGATGTGCTCGTATAACGCGATCAATGGCACACCCTCTTGCGCGAATTCGGCACTGCTTGAGGAGCGTGTGCGCAAACATTGGGGATTTTCAGGGTATGTGGTCTCTGACTGCGATGCGGTGGATGAGATCACCGAGTATCTGCACTATACCGCTGACGACGCGCATGGAGCCGCAGCGGCGCTCAAGGCCGGCGTGGATCTGGACTGCGGCGATACTTATAACCATCTCAACGAAGCCCTGCAACAGCATCTGATTGACGAGCAGGATGTGAACCGCGCGTTGCACCGCCTGCTGTTGGCCCGTTTGCGCCTGGGAATGTTGCAACCAGCGGCTTGTTCGCCGTATGCCGCGATTGGCGCGGATGCCGTCGATACGCCCGCGAATAGCGCGCTGGCATTGCAGGCCGCGGAAGAGTCGATGGTGCTGCTGAAGAATGAGGGCGGCGTGCTGCCATACAACTTTGCCGGCAAGCGCGTGTTGGTTGTTGGACCAACGGGAGATTCACTCGAAGAGATTGAGGCCAATTATCACGGCACAGCGCGCAATCCGAAGACGATTTACGAAGGTCTTGTTACTGGATTGCCGCCGAGCACACGGGTAAGCTACGCACAAGGCGCATCCTTGGCCGAGGGTGTGGCTGTTCCCGTGCCGCGCACTGCTCTGCGCACAGGTACAGGCTTAGGCCTGCTCGGCGAGTATTTCAGCAATGCGGCGGTTGAAGGCAAGCCGATGGTCACGCGCGTCGATCCGCGTATCGACTTCGACCTGGACCGCGCCGAACCAGCGCCGGGGTTGGGCAGCACATACTCGATCCGTTGGACGGGCGAGTTGAGGCCTCCCGCAGCGGGCAGCTACCGCTTGCAGGTAAGCATGGACCGCTGCTTCGACTGCAAGGGACACGACGGCTTCCGTCTATGGGTGGATGGCAGCAAACTCCTTGAGGACGACGGAAGCACGGAGAAGCACCCGGACAGCGTGACGCTGGAGTGGAAGAACGCCGAGGCGCACGCGATCCGGCTGGAATTGCTGCATACCGGCGAGGATGAAGGGATTCATCTGAAGTGGGAGGCGCCAGCGGAAGCGCAGCTTGATGAGGCTCTGACCGAGGCGCAGCAGGCGGATCTGATCGTAGCGACCGTTGGCCTCTCGCCCAGCCTCGAAGGCGAAGCGCTGGGCATCAAGGTGCCGGGGTTCTTTGGCGGCGACCGCGAAACACTGGAGTTGCCTGCCCCGCAGCGGAAGCTGTTGGCCGCGCTGGCCACATTGCACAAGCCGATGGTAGTGGCGCTGAGTTCAGGCAGCGCAATCGCGCCGGGATCTGAAATGGATGGCGCGCAGGCAATTATCGAGACCTGGTATCCGGGCGAGGCTGGCGGCGAGGTGCTGACAAAGATCCTGAGAGGCGCAGCAAATCCCTCAGGGCGGTTGCCAATCACCGTCTATCGGTCAGTGAAGGATCTGCCGGAGTTTACCGATTACTCCATGGCGCGCAGGACCTACCGCTATTTTGATGGGCCGGTGGCTTACGGTTTCGGCTTCGGGCTGAGTTACACACAGTTTGCCTATGGCGTACCGGTGCTATCAGCGCAAAAGCTGGCAGCAGGCCAGCCCCTGCGAGTGAGCGCGATGGTGAAGAATGTGGGCCTGCGCGGGGGCGATGAAGTCGCCGAGCTGTATCTCGTGCCTCCCGCAATAGCAGGCGCTCCCCAACTCAGCCTGCAAGGTGTGCGGAGAGTGCACCTGCGCCCCGGCGAATCGAAGCAGGTGGAGTTTCGGGTCGATCCCCGGCAGATGAGCCTAGTGAATGCTGACGGTACGCGGGCAGTTCAGCCGGGTAGCTATCGGATCTTTGTCGGAGGAGTTCAGCCAGCCGCACCGCAACAAGCAGGCGCGGCTTTTGAGATCACCGGGGCTTTACCACTCGCCCCGTGAGTCAACGAGGGTTCCGCGCCGGTGAGTTCAAGCCGTCGCCTTGCCCTCGAAGTGCGCTTCAATCTCCTCAAGGGTCTTGCCTTTGGTCTCCGGCAAAAAGAATGCCGCCACGATAAAGTAGACGACCGTGAAGCCGGAGAAGAGGAAGAACATCGAGGAGTAGCCGTACTTGCTCACGAAGGGCAGAAAAATTCCCGCCAGCGTGGTTGAGACCGTCTGATTGAGAACCAGCGCGATGCTCATGCCGTTGGAGCGGATGCGTGTGGGCATCAGCTCCGACAGTGCAAGCCAGACGCAGACGCCCGGCCCAACCGCGTAGCAGGCAATGAAGAGATAGAGACCGACGGCAACCAGCCATCCGTGGCCGGCCTCGGGGACTCTCCCAATGAGAGCCTTTTCAATCTTCAGCGGCGCGGTCTGCGCGGCCTTCAGGTTGGCGAATGGATTCGAGAAGAATGCCTTGACCTCGTTATCCGGAACGCAGTTTGCGCGATTGATTTCAAGTGGTGTGGCAGCCGGATCGTCGGAACGCACAAAGTTGGTAGAGGCCGTGAAGTCGCCGTAAGAATAGATAACGGCGAACGAGGCGCGGCCTGGATCAATCTGGCTTTGAGTGCCTTGTGCGGTCAGCAGCGCTTTGGCTTTCTCCTGATTGAAGCGCAAGCTCAGTTCCTGATTGGGCTGAACCATCGCCTGCACCTGCTCACGCGTGTCCACTCCGGATTTTTCTGTAGTCAAAAAGAGAATTCCAACGCCGACGAGGGAGAGGATGATGCCGGCGGTTCCGAGCGTCAGCAGGAACCTGCGTCCCTTGCGATCGACGAGGATCATGCCAACCATTGTCGATAGAAAGTTCATCACCGTGAAAAGAACATAGCCCCAGTGCGCCTGCAAATCGGAGAGGCCGCTTTGCAACAGAATGCCGACGTTGTAGCCGATGATGGAGTTGATGCCGGTAGCCGTATTGCAGGCCAGGATCACGCAGGCCAGCACAAATGGGATGACATACTTGCGGTGCAGTAGAGAGTCCTGCGGCTTTTGCTCGGTCGTGTTGGATGCTTTGCCGGCTTTCGCCGCGCGCGCGGTCTCTTCCATCTCGGCCAACTCAAGCCCCGCCTGTTCATGCGTCCGGGAGCGCAGCAAGGCCGCATGGGCAAGATCCTTCTTGCCGCGCCGGAAGAGCCACCGGGGCGACTCTGTGACCAGTAGACTGCCCAGCACAAAGAGCAGACCTGGCGGCAGCGAGACCCAGAAGATGCTTCGCCACGCATGGTTCTTGAAGTTAAACAGAGTGTCCGCGTTGCTGGTGAGGGAAACCGCCTGTACGCGATAGCTGTAATACATGCCGACGAATGCCGCCGCGACAATGCCCAGCGTCAGCAGCCATTGGAAGGCTCCAGTTCCTTTGCCGCGGTCACGCGCCGCCAGACACTCGGCCAGATACAGCGGAACCACCACCCCGATCAGCCCACCGCTGATGCCTTGCAGCAAACGCCCTGAAAACAGCGGCCAATAACCTTGCGAGAGGGAAATCACCGGAATGCTCAACACAAAAGTGAAGCCGCTGAGTATCATCAGCGGCTTGCGACCCATCCAGTCTGCCAGTGCCCCGGCAAACAACGTCGAGATGACGCTGCCCAGCAAGACAGCGGCCACAATGGCCGAAAGCTGCGCCGGACTCAGATGTGAGGTCGCCTCCAGATATGGATATGCGCCTGCGATGATTCCCACATCGATGCCGTACAGAAGGCCGCCCAGACCGGCAACCAGCAGCAGAAAGAGGTTGTAACGACGCTTTGCCGATGAATCGTCAGGCAGGGGCATAGTGTAGAGGGCAGTCATGGGTTTTGTACTTTCTCGCGATGAGCGTAAAGTTTCTCAAATGCTACGGCATCCAGGCTGCTGCTGGCTGCCATCAAAGGACTTCAGGCCAGGAAAAAAATCTCTTCCGGACAGAAAGTTTGTGTATGTTGATCAGTATACAATGATCATATTTGATTGAAATATTCATAATATTGATCTAATCGATCAATATTTGGGAGGCACTGGATGCTGAATTCCAGGCGCAAGATGGAAATGCCGGGCAGGATACGAATTCGTGCCGCGCAGAAAACGCGCAACGTCCTCTGCTCGGCTCTGCTGCTCGCTGCGTTGCCCGCTCTGGGCGCGGCTGAACCGCGGCTGCTGCCTGCGCCTCGCGAGACGCGCTGGACCGGAGAGACAACTTTGCCGGCGGCGATTACTGTCACCGTTCCAGGCCATGACAGCGAAGATGAGTTTGCGGGACGCGACCTGGAAGAGGCGGTGAAGCAAGCAGAGCTTTTCAACGCGAACGGGGTCACGAACACCTATGCCGTCACCCTGCTGCGCAGCGCATCCGCCGAAGCCAAAGCGCTGTTAGCCAAACGCAATCTTGCCTTCGATACGGCGATGGAGGACGAGGGCTATCTACTGGTTCTCGATCCGCATCAGGCCTTCATCGTCGGCGCGTCGGCCTCCGGCATCTTTTATGGTGTGCAGACCTTGAAACAGTTGCTGCCTCTTCCCGGCACAAAGCCTGTTCTGCCTACTGGCACGGTGCGCGACTGGCCGGCGATGAAGTATCGCGGCATTGATGACGATCTCTCGCGCGGCCCCTTCCCCACGCTGGAGTTTCAGAAGCATCAGATTCGAGTCTTTGCTTCGTATAAGGTCAATATCTATTCGCCGTATATTGAGCACACGCTGCTCTATCCGGACCAACCGCTGGCCGCGCCGCGGGATAGTTCGCTCACTCCGGCGGAGATCGCGGAGCTGGTTGCGTATGCCGGCCAGTATCACGTCACGATTGTGCCCGAACAGGAAGCCTTCGGACATCTGCATCATGTGCTGAAATACGACCTCTACAAGGATGTCGCCGAGACGCCGCACGGCCATGTGCTGGCCCCCGGCCAGCCGGGCACCCTGCCGCTGATTCAGGACTGGTTTACGCAGGTGGCGAAGGAGTTCCCTTCCCCGTTTCTGCACATCGGCGCCGACGAGACTTTCGACCTGGGCGTAGGCCGCACCCGTCCACAGGTGGAAGCGCGGGGATATGGTCCGGTCTATGTGGATTTTCTCAAGCAGATTCACGACGGGCTTGCGCCGCTGCACCGGCGGCTGCTCTTCTGGGGTGACATTGGCGGGGCAGATCCCAATGCGGTCTCTGGATTGCCCAAAGATATGATCGCCGTTCCCTGGAATTACTGGGATACCAAGGGCTTTGACACGATGATTGAGCCGTTCGCCAAGGTCGGCATCGAGACCTGGGTCGCTCCCGGCGATGCAAACTGGAATGAGGTCTTCCCGGTGGCGGAGACGGCTTTCGGAAATATTCAGGGGTTCATCCGCGATGGGCAACGGCTGGGTTCGACCGGCGCTCTGACCACGATCTGGAATGATGACGGCGAGGGCCTCTTCAACCTCGACTGGTATGGAACGCTCTTTGGCGCGGTGGCCGCATGGCAGCCGGGAGAGAGTTCGATCAGCGCGTATCAGGATGGCTATGGGCAGCTCTTCCACGGCGACGCCAGCGGCAAGATCGACGCAGCCGAGAAGGAGCTGATGGCCGCCCACGCGGCGCTGGGCAGATCGAATAGTGGCTACAGCAGCGATCAACTCTTCTGGCTGGATCCGTGGAGCGCCGCTGGCCAGCAGGCATCGGCGAAGGTGCTGCCGGTCGCGGTCGAGATGCGCACACACGCCGAGCAGGCGATTGTGTTGATCGCACAAGCGCGCGCGGCTAATCCTCACTTGAAAGAAGCCGACGCGCTGACCGCAATGGACATGGGCGCGCGGCGCTTGGATCTGATCGGCTTGAAGTTTGAACTTGCGCAGGAGATCGCCGAGAACTACGCAGTGGTGCTGGCGCGCCAGCATGATCAAGCGCACAGCACGGAGACGCACAATCTGCTCGACGAGATCAGCAGCATGTTTGGCCGCTGCCAGGACTTGCGCGACGCGTACTCGGCATCAAAGAGCGAATACAGCCAGGTCTGGCTGAGCGAAAACCGGCCCTATTGGCTGAATAATGTCACCGTCCGCTACGATCTCCGCATTGAGCAATGGCAGCAGCGCGGGGAGCGATTTGCGGTCGTAACGAAAATGTTTGAAGACAGCAAGGATCTACCCACCGCCGCTGAGATGGGCTTGCCCACAGTGACGAACGGAAACATCAACAGCATGCATTGATGCGCTTGCGAACAAGGGAGCTGAAATTGAATAGGGAGTCGGAAATGTCAGTCAACCAGAACAAGATGTTGTGGACTCGGCGGGATCTGATGCTGGGGCTTTCGGCGTTAGGGGTGGGAGTAGCAGCCGGACTGCCGGCCTTTGCTAGAGATTTGCGGCTGAATTCGGGCCTGGAGTCTGGTTCGTCCACTGACGGCGAAGACCTCTTTCGGTTCGTGAACATCGCGCTGGGAACCGGAGGCCACGGGCATACCTATCCCGGAGCCACAGTGCCCTTTGGCATGGTGCAGCTCAGCCCCGATACTTATAACGATGACTGGGACTGGTGCTCGGGCTACCATCTCTCCGACGACTCGATCATGGGCTTCAGCCACACGCATCTGAGCGGCACCGGCTGCGGAGATTTGTTGGATTTTCTGGTTGTCCCGCGCACTGGCGACGTGCGCCTTGTGCCCGGCGACCGCAAGCAGCCTGGCACCGGCTACCGGTCGCGCTTTTCGCATGACAACGAACACGCGCATCCCGGCTATTATTCAGTGCTGCTGGATTCCGGCGTACGCGCTGAACTGACAGCTACCGAGCATGCGGGCTTTCATCGCTATAGCTTCCCGGCCAGCGATTCGAGCCACATTCTGATCGACCTGACCCATGCCTATGGGAAGTCGCCGGAAAATATCGAATGGTGCAGCGCGCGCCAGACCGGCAAGGATACGCTCGTCGCAGCACATGAGACGCAAGCATGGGGCGCGGGACGGCAGATGTTCATCGCGCTCGAGTTTTCGCGGCCCTTCGACCGGCTTGATTTTTATCTGGACGGCGTGAAGACAACGGCTCCCGCCGGCGAGCTACGCGGAAAGAATGTGAAGGTGGTTGCGCACTTCAAGACTCAGGCCAACGAGCAGATTCTCATTAGGGCAGGATTGTCCGGCGTTTCCACTGAAGGCGCGGAGAAAAATCTCGCCTCTGAGATTGCAGACTGGGATTTCGAACGGGTGCAACACGCAGCCGAAGAGCGCTGGCGCGCGGAACTCGGCAAAATTCGCGTTGAGAGCACAGACATCGACCGCAAGACGGTCTTTTACTCCTCGCTCTATCACACCATGATGGGTCCAACGTTGTTTGACGATGTGGATGGAAGCTATCGCGGCATGGATGGCAAGATTCACAAGCTCGAACACGGGCAGCGCAACTACACGACGTTTTCGCTCTGGGATACTTATCGCGCCGAGCATCCGTTATTCACGCTGATTCACGCCGACCGCGTGCCGGATATGGTGAACAGCCTGATCCGCATGGCTGTCGAAAGCCCGGCTGGGATGCCGGTATGGCCGCTGCAAGGCAAGGAGACCGGCACGATGACCGGCTACCATTCGGCGGCGGTGATTGCAGAGGCCTGCGCCAAGGGCTTCACCGGCATCGATTACCCGGCGGCGTACACAGCGATGAAGAAGCGCGCCTTTGTAGACGATTATCGCGGCCTTCCCTGGTATCGCTCCTTCGGATTTATCCCCGCCGATCTCGAAGAAGAGTCGGTCTCGAAGACCCTCGAATACGATTACGACGACTGGGCGATTGCCCATGTTGCACACAAGTTGGGCGACCATGAGAATGCCAAGCTACTCATAGAACGCTCGCGCAACTATCGTCATGCCTGGGATGCGGGGACAGGTTTTCTGCGCGCCAAGCTACAGGACGGCACATGGGCCATGCCCTTCGACCCAATCGAGATGGGCCACTCCAAACGCTGGCGGGATTACACTGAATCTAACGCGTGGCAGACCACCTTTGGCATTCAGCACGATGTCACCGGTTACATTCAACTGATGGGCGGCGATAAGGCTTTTCTCGAAAAATTGGATACGCTCTTCACGATGCCCTCGACGCTGCCCGCCGATGCGCCGCCAGACATTGCCGGCCTGGTGGGCCAGTATGCGCACGGCAACGAGCCGAGCCATCATATTGCTTACCTGTACTCCTACGCCGGCGAGCCGGCCAAGACGCAGGAGCGGGTGCATTTCCTCAACACCAAAATGTACTCGAATACGCCGGATGGCATTGCCGGCAATGAGGATTGCGGCCAGATGTCGGCCTGGTTCATTCTCAGTTCCATTGGCTTCTATGCGGTCGATCCGGTCAGCACGCATTATGTCTTTGGAACGCCGCTCTTCGACCGTGTGACGCTCTCGCTGGCTGATGGAAAAAAGCTGGTCTTTGAGGCCGAGCGCGCCACGCCAGAGAGCATCTACATCCGCACCGTGGAATTCGACGGCAAAGATCATCCGCGCTCGTGGTTCAGTCACGCGGATGTCGCCCAGGGCGGACATTTCGTCTTTCATCTTGGGACCCAGCCCGATCCGCGCTTTGGCAAGGATCAGGCATCGCGTCCGGTCTCGAATCTGCAACTCGGGGCGTGAACAACGCGCCCGCATCCTAAGAGAGCGCCATGAGAAGAAGACTGCTTTGCTGCTCGCTGTCCGTTTTGATGCAAGTGCTTTTGCTTGGCGCGCGGACGGCGGGCGCTCAGTCTGCCGCGCCTCATTCCTTTGGTGTGCAAGGCGACCACTTTGCGCTGGATGGAAAGCCCTTTCAGATTATCTCCGGCGCCATGCACTACACGCGCATTCCCCGCGCGTACTGGCGCGACCGGCTGCGCAAGGCAAAAGCCATGGGCCTGAACACCATTGAGACCTATGTCTTCTGGAACGTGCATGAGCCAAGTCCTGGCAGATACGACTTCAGCGGCAACAACGACGTCGCCGAATACATCCGCGAAGCGCAAGAGGAGGGGTTGTATGTGATCCTGCGCCCCGGCCCGTATGTTTGCGCGGAGTGGGAGTTCGGCGGCTATCCCGCGTGGCTGCTCAAGGACCGCAATATGGTTGTCCGCAGCCGCAATCCTGCCTTCCTGGCAGCCGCAGCACGCTGGCTGCATCGGCTGAGCGAGGAAGTTGCCCCGCTGCAGATCGGCAATGGCGGCCCGATCATTGCTGTGCAGGTCGAGAACGAATACGGCTCCTATGGCGACGATCATGCGTACATGGAAGAGATTCATCGTGATCTAGTGGAGAGCGGCTTCACCAAAGCCATGCTCTACACCGCCGATGGCGCGGACGTATTGCAGCAAGGCGCGCTACCGGAGTTGCCCGCAGCCATCAACTTCGGTACCGGAGATGCGCATCGCTCGTTTGACCTCTTGAAGAAATTCCGGCCCAATGGACCCTTCCTCTGCGGCGAATATTGGGATGGCTGGTTCGATCATTGGGGGGAGAAGCATGAAACCGGCAATACTTCGCAACAAAGTAGCGACCTGAAGTGGATGCTCTCGCAAGGCTACTCGGTCAACATCTACATGTTCGACGGAGGAACCAGCTTCGGATGGATGAATGGGGCCAACAGTGACGACAAGGGCTATCACGCGGACGTGACCAGCTATGACTACGATGTTGCGATAGGCGAGAACGGAGAGCTGCGTCCCGAATACTTTGCCTTCCGTCAGATCATCGAGCAGGCCACCGGAGCGAAACTGCCCGATCCGCCCAAGGCGACGGCAGCGACAGCATGGCCTGCCGTTGAATTGAACTGGTCCGCATCGCTGTGGGAGAATTTGCCGGCTCCGGTGCAGTCGCAACATCCGCTTCCAATGGAAGCGGTCGATCAGGCGTATGGATACATACTTTACCGGACGACGCTGAACGGGCCGCTGAACGGTAAGCTCAAGTTCGAGCCCGTGCACGGCTACGCGCAGGTTTACTTAGACGGCAAATTGCTAGGCACACTCGACCGCCGGTTGAACCAGACCGCGATTGATCTTACCGTGCCGGGGCCGAAAACACGGCTCGATGTGCTGGTGGAGAACTCAGGGCGCGTCAACTACGGCAAGACCATTGGCGACGAACGCGCGGGCATCTCCGGCACTGCATCCTTTGCGGCGCAGCCGCTGACTGGTTGGTCGATCTTCCCGCTGCCGCTACAGAATCTGTCCTCATTGACCTACAAACAGACGCCGTGTTCCGGGCCTTGCTTCTACAAGGCCGAACTGCCGGTTGCAACTCCTGCCGATTCATTTCTTGACGCGCGCAATCTCACCAAGGGCGCGGTCTGGGTCAACGGACGCATCCTTGGCCGCTTCTGGAATATCGGACCGCAACAGACACTCTATCTCCCCGGCCCCTGGCTCAGGAAAGGGAGCAATGAGATCATTGTTTTTGACCTAAACAGCGCGACCGGCAAGAGCATCCAGGGACTCGATCATCCGATTCTCGACGAACTGAAGAGCAAGTAACAAACATCCCAGCTAATCTTGACTAGCGAATCTTACGAGAGGCATTGCAGATGAGGATGAAACCTTACCTACTGACAGGAGCATTGGCATTGAGCATCGTAGCCGCAACCTCTTCCGCACAGCAGACAAGTCGCCCGTGGTCCATCCAGGTGCACGCCGGCGCGGGCGATATAACGCGCGCCACCACCGACACCAAGACGGACGCGGCGGTGCGCGCCACGCTGAATGCGGCCATCGAGGCTGGCGGGGCAGTGCTGGACAAAGGCGGCTCGTCGGTCGATGCCGTCGAGGCCGCGCTCCGCATTCTCGAAGATTCGACGCTCTTCGATGCCGGACGCGGAGCGGTCTTCAACTCCGACGGAAAAACCGAGCTGGATGCGGCAATCATGGATGGCTCCAACCTGAAGGCAGGCGCAGTGGCCGGTGTGACGCGGACCAAGCACCCCATCAGTCTGGCCCGCGCGGTCATGGACAAGTCGCCGCATGTAATGCTCATTGGCGCAGGAGCAGATACCTTCGCCGGGCAGGCCGGACTGGAGCAGGTAGACCCAAGCTTCTTCTTCACCGAGATTCGCTGGCAAGCTTTGGTCGATCAACTTAAGCGGGAGGGCCGCCCGGCGCCACCGCGCCCCGCTGGAGCACCCCCTGCTCCAACAGCGCCGCTTGGGCCGGTTTCCAACTTTGCAATCCCCGTTGAGCGCCACCACTTCGGAACAGTCGGCGCAGTGGCTCTGGATCGCAAGGGGAACATTGCCGCTGGCACTTCGACCGGAGGCTCACAGGGCAAACTCCCTGGCCGTGTGGGTGACTCACCGATCATCGGTGCTGGCACCTACGCTTCAGATTCCTCTTGCGCCGTCTCCGCCACCGGTGTGGGGGAATATTTCATCCGCCTCACCATCGCCCGCGAGGTCTGCACGCTGGTGCAGTACAAGGGGCTGCCTCTGCAACAGGCGGCGGACCAGGTAATCCACCATGAGCTGGAGACGCTGAACGGAGTGGGTGGCGTGATTGCGCTCACGCCGGATGGACAAATGGCCTGGAGCTTCAACACGCCAGGAATGAACCGTGCGCGGCTCAGCGAAGGCGGCAAGGTGAAGATAGCGGTATACGGAGATGAGCCGTAAAGCAAAACCCCATTCTGAGGCTTCTCAGACGATCACCATCTGAATGCCCTTTGCGGCAAATGCGGCTTGCGCTTCTTCCGAGATTCCATCGTCGGTGATGAGCAGGTCGATCTTGCCTGGCGGGCAAATCACCGCAGGACTGACCAACCCCATCTTGCTGGAATCGGCGACCACCACTATCTGCCGGGCCGGGCGCGCCATGGCCCGAAAAACCGCCGCCTCGTCCGGCTGAATCACGGTAGCCCCAAGAGTGGCATCCACGCCGGTTGCTCCCAGAAAAACGCGATCCATCGCCACCATCGCCAGAGACTCAATCGCTGCCGGCCCCACCAATGAAAACGCGCCCGCCCAACGCAGGCTGCCGCCAGTCAGCGTAGTCTCCAGCCGGCCATTCGCGCTCAGTTCCATCCCGATATTCACTGCATTGGTGACAATATGCAGGTTCTTGCGGTGCAGTAGTTGACGAGCTACCAGAGTCGTGGTGGTTCCGGCGGCAAAGCCGATCGTCTCGCTCTCCTGCACCAGGGCCGCCGCCGCCTTGGCGATGCGCAGCTTCTCCGCAGCAAAGCGATCCTCGCGCACATGGAAGGCGGCGTCCAGGCGGAACGGCTCGTAAACGGTTTGCCCCACGCTGGCCAGCATCACTCCGCCGTGGGTGCGATGCACCAGCCCTTGCTCTTCGAGGCGGGCGAGATCACGACGGATGCTGGCCGGAGAAGCACCCAGCGTTGAAGTCAGATCGTCCACCGAGGTTTTGCCGTGGCGCAGCAACAAGCGGAGGATTTCTTTGGCGCGTTTGTCGGTCTTGGAAGACATGGAAGCCTGTGAACTCCGTACAATGGCGAAAGGTTAAGGTCTTCGCTATTGTACGGAACTCTCCGCCGCATTCACCACCGGGATTGCGTCCAGCACGGTTTTAAACCGGCGCACATCCTCCTCGAGCACGGGAAAACGCATGAATTCATTCGGCTGCAATCCGATGTGTACATCGGGATTGCCGTGGCGCGCGCTGCTCCTGAATTGGGTGCTAAGGGAGGTATGCACCTCGCCGACACCGCAGTGCTGAACCAGCTTGCGAACGTTGGATTCCCGAACGCCACCGCCGGCCATAATGCGCAACCGTCCGCCGGCCGCCTTGTTCAGGCGGGCAATCCGGTTCATCCCGCGCAGCGCGTCGGTTTCCCCGCCCGAGGTCAACAGGCGGTCGGCACCACAGTCGATGACCTGCTCCAAGGCCTGATCCAGATTGGTTGAAACATCGAAGGCGCGATGGAAAGTCACTCCCATCGGGCGCGCCAATTCGATCAAACTGCGGGTGCGCGCGGTATCCACCATGCCTTGGGCATCGAGCAAGCCAAACACCACGCCGTCCACGCCCATCTCTTTGGCGATGCGTATATCCTCGCGCATCACTTCGTATTCGCGCTCGCTATAAACAAAGTCTCCGCCACGAGGGCGGATGATGGCATAGAGATCAATGGCGACCGCCCTACGGACAGCGCCGATCAGCCCCGCGCTGGGCGTGATGCCGCCCTCGCAGAGGGCGCTGCACAACTCGATGCGCCCGGCCCCACCGCGGGCCGCGGCCATTGCAGACTCCACCGAGTCCACACAAATTTCAAGAATCATGATCGTATTCCCTATCAAAAAAGCACCGGATTCCCGGCCGAGACCTTTTGGACTCGGCCGTGGAACCCGGGGATAAAGAGCAGCTCCCGCAGACAACTAGTAGTAATGCACAGGAGCAAACATGAAGGTACCCCACAGGTTGTCCGAGTAAATGTCGAACTCGGTTGGGCCATCGTAGGGAGGCACGCAAGGACCTATATCGGCGACGCTATTGTTGCAAGCTAAGCCGGTAATGGATGCAGTTGCAGAGGACGCTTGAGTTGTTGCAATGGAGTTATCTACCTCGGTGGTGCTGGTGACGGTATTCGCATACTTGAAATCGAGCGTCAAATTATTTCCAAACACGCTTCCCGAATAAGATCGATCAATCGAAAACGTATTCGAACTGCTGGTAGTCACGGCCAGCGAAGTGGTTGAAAGGTTGCTGTAGTTCAATGTGCAAGTGTAGATGCCTGGGGTCTGTGACGGAGCGGCTTGATCGAACGGAACACTGTTTCCCGAATTGCAGGTCGTGAGTGTAAAACGACCATCGGGGGTGTTGGTAGCGGGAGGATTGAAGCCGATCTCATCCGTTCCATAGCTGCTGTTGCTGAATGGATCGAATGTCGCAATCTCTGCGAAGTCCGCTGCGGTTAATGCGGCGCTCTGGCCCGTTGCAAAAATCTGACCCGTAGCCCAGGTACGATTGGTAGAGTTCAAGTATTCCTGCGGCATCGGCCCAAGATCACCATTCAGATAACCCAATGGAATGCCGACGATGTCCAACCCATTCTGGTCATTGGCGTCATACCCGTATCCATTCCATGTCACACTACTTCCCGCGACTGTCAAGACCTCGACCGGATTGAGCCAAACATAGATAATGTCATAGTCGTTATCTACAGGTGAGATGTAGGCTCCACTAACGATGGATGTAGGGGTGCCGAATGTCTGAACTGTATTTGCAACCGACCAACTGAGCGTGACAGACGTGGTGTTCTTGGTTGACTGCGATGCTGTGTTGCTATTACTGACCAGTGTGCCAACCTTCCAGCCCCCGATACCGATAGAGTTTCCTAGCGACACGGTGTAGGTGGTGCTGGTTGAAAATGAATTGCTGATCGAATTTGTGGTGGCTACAGACTTGCTGTCGGTATAGGTTACAGAAGAATTTAGGCCGGGTGGCGCATAGGTGACCCCAACCACAATATACTTCGGATCGATGTATCCTTGTACTCCGGCCGGGTTAACCACCAGCGTGATTATGTTAGAGGTGCCATCGCAGGTAGAGAAAGGAAAGTTGAGTGCAGTTGCCTGCAGATAGTAGGTTCCGGCTGATGGCGGTGTCCAAGTAGTAGAACCTCTGGCGACAACACCGCTATCTGTTGTTATGAGGTTGTAGATAGAACCGCTCGATGTCCCATAGTAAAAGCTAATCTGTCCGTCCTTTGGACCGCAAGCGGTAGTCGATGTTAGGGTTATTGCAGCTCCAGCTATCGATGGGTTGGAGCTTGTCGTCAATGTAATCAAGGGTTGTTGTGCGAACGAAACGTGGCTCACGCAGATCATTGAGAGGCAAATTGCTAGACGAAAGACTGAAATTCCGGGGGACAGTTTCATATCGAGATTTTCCTCATACGTCTGTGATTGGGGTCGATTGATGGGTAGCAAACCATATTGTCCTGGAATGCACACTAATTGCAAGCCAAAATCCTCTTGATGAAGGTTGAACGGGGCGAAGAATATCTTCGCCCCGTCCTTATTAGAAGTTGTAATGCGCGGAGAACTGCATACGGCGTTCCTGCGAGCGTGTGGGAGTACCCAGGCTTGAAATCTGGCCGAAGCCAGAGTCCTGTATGTTCGTATCCGGATCGCTGTAGCTGGCAATGTTGAAGGCGTTGAAGGCATCGAAGCGGAAGCCTACCACTTGTTCTTTGTAGGTGTGGAAGTCCTTGAAGGCTGACATATCGACATTCAGGAAGCGGGGACCGCGCACAACGCCGTTCTTTGATGTGCCAAAGGTCAAGGGTAGAGCCGGTCCGAAGGCGCTGCCATTGGTGGGTACGCCAGCTATAGTACTGGGAGTTGCCGACGCATCAGTGCCGAACCAGTTGTTGATACTGCGGTTGACAATCTTCAACTTGCCATACTGATTGGCCCTGTAGTTTCCACCTGGATTCTGGGAACCATTGAAAGACGTTGTCGAATTGTTAGGGCCGGTAATGGTGTCGGGGAAGCCAGAATACGCAACGCCGGCGGCGGCAATCTTCCAACCGCCGATTGCTTCATCCACAATGCGATTGGCGCCCGAGAAGTATTCCTTGCCACGGCCAAATGGCAGCGCATAGACTCCGGTACC
>CAZHKN010000013.1:0-36619 GCA_964532725.1 uncultured Occallatibacter sp. | reverse complement strand
CCATATGTCGACAATGGCTACACGACGGTTCTCTCCAACCTGGTTACAGCCGACTACAACGGCGACGGCATCCAAGACATTGCTTTCACCAATGACGGAGCGGCGGGCACGGCCGCAATCGAGGTCTTCTTCGGCGCCGGCGACGGAAGCTTCACCAGCACTCCGACTGTCATTCCCAATATCGGAGATTCTTCCGCTCCCCAATATCCGATTACCCTCGCGACCGGTGACGTGAATAACGACGGCAAGCCGGACCTGATCGCATTCATCAACCTGGATAACGATGTAGCGGTCCTTCTCGGCAACGGCGACGGAAGCTTCCAGAGTCCGGTTAATTACGGGGTTGGGAGCATGCCGGATCTGGGCGCGCTGGGAGACATGAACCATGACGGCTATCTGGATATCGTGGTTCCAAACCAGAGTGGGCAGAATATCTCCGTGCTAATGAACAATCAGGACGGGACGTTTGCCAGCGCGGCGAACTACGCGGTTGCGGCGATCTTCAACCCGCCTCAGTACTACTATCCGGAGCCGCATAGCCTGGCGCTTGCCGACCTGAACAACGACGGCAATCTCGACGTGGTGATTGCCAACAACCACATCAACCAGGTCTCGATTCTCTACGGCACGGCTACCGGGTCATTCGGGTTGTCGCAGTTTACGCCCACGCTGATCAATACAGCCACGGGACCCTGGCAGGTAGTGGTGGCTGACCTGAACAACGACGGCAATCCGGACATTCTGGTTGACGAAGCGATCTCGAATTCTGTCGGCGTACTACTGAATGGCACGGTGTGGTCCACCAGCATCCTGAACGTGGCGCTGAAGGGTTCCGCCGCGGAACAGGAGACGCTGATGGCAGCCTACTCCGGCGACAACGCGAATATGGCCTCGACCTCGGCTCCGCTCGCGCTGGCTGGTTCGAATGCAACTATCGCAACCAAGTTGGCTTGGTCGCCAAGTGCGAATTCGACGGTCTTTGGAACGGCTGTTCCCGCAGGCGTGCTGAACGCGCAGGTGGCGAACAGCGTTCCGGGAACGATCACCTACCTCGCACAGTCGAATACAGCGGCTTTGACTCCGGTGAGTTCTGGAACTGTTCTGCCCGCTGCGGGTGCTTACTCGATCACAGCCACCTTTGCTCCAACCAACCCAAGCGACTACGCGCCGAGCACAGCGAGTACTGTCTTCAACGTGGCCAAGGCCGGTGTAACGGAGACGCTCACCTCCTCTGCCGCGCAGGCTTCAGCGGGCGCGAGCGTTACGCTGACGGACACGGTGGTCTCGAACACAACCGGCGCTCCGACGGGAAGCGTGAGCTTCTTCGCGGGATCGCTTGCTCTGGGCACGTCGGCGGTTAGTTCGACGGGAATTGCGACCATTACCACGACCAGTCTCCCGGTTGGTGCTTCAAGCATCACGGCGAGCTATACAGGCGACAGCAACTTCAACCCGGATACCGCGACGGCCATCTCAGTCTCGGTTGGGTCTCCCTCCATCGCGCTCGCAGTCGGTCAATCGGCAATGACCATCACCGCCGGCGCAACCGGCACAGAGACGCTGACGGTGACGCCGCAACTGGGCTACACCGGCGACGTATCCTTCACCTGCGGCAGCTTGCCTGCCGGAGTGACGTGCGCGTTCTCGCCGTCGAGCGGCGCAATCGGCGCTGGTCCCTTGCAGTCCACGCTGACTGTAGCAACGGGTACTCCTTCCTCATCGACTTCGGCGCAAAACAGCTCTGGAGCAGGGATGATTGCTGCCGGAACAGCGGCCAGTCTGGCATCGATTCTGCTGATCTGGTTGCCGGGACGGCGCAAGCGGATGAGCTGGGCGATGCTGCTGTTGATCGCCGGAATCCCGGCGCTCACCATCGGCTGCGGAGGCAGTGGGTCCACCCCGAAGACCACGGTCACGGGGTCTGCTACATCGACTCTGGCAGTAGCTTCTTCGGCAACGAAGATTGCAAGCGGAGGCACGGTGACCTTTAGCGCGACGTTGACGGGAACCAACGCAGCCTCGGCAACCGGCAGCATTACCTTCTTTGATGGAGGAATGCAGATCGGCCAAGCCAACATCTCAAACGGCGCTGCGCAACTGACGCTCAACTCGCTCGGCGTAGGTGTACACACCATCACGGCAAGCTACGCAGGCGACACTCTCAACGAGGCTTCGAACACAGCCAGCGGGATTAAGCAGGCGGTTACCGGAGAGACCTTCTTTACCGTTATCGCCGCCTCGGGGAATATCTCCCAGGCGTCGGTCGTCAACCTGACTTTGCAGTAAACGCGCAACGCTTCGTGCAGGGGTGATCAGGCGGTCGCAACCCGCGGCCACCTGATCATAGCTTCAACCTTGCGGTACCACCACAATTTATCCCAAATCTCCTCTGAGGCGGCGGCAGGGCTTGGACGTCCGCAGAATCGCCAGCCTCAGCACTAGGACGGTTATGATACGCAGATTGCTTGCTTGCCTCAGTCTCTTGTTTGTTCTCAGTACTGCCCTCTTGGCTGCTACTGTGAACGCGCCTCAGCCGCAGACGGTCTCACGCATCACCGAGCCGGTCAACGACAGCCTCCGCGTTGTGCTGAAAGGCAATGTGCCGCGCCAGGCACAAGCCAAGTACGACCAGGGACCGGTGCCTGCGTCGATGCCGGCATCGCGGCTCATGCTAGTGCTCAAGCACAGCCCCACGCAGGCCCAGGCCGTGCGGGAGTTCATTGATTCCCTCCAGGACAAGAGCTCGCCGAACTATCACAAGTGGCTCACGCCGGAGGAATTCGGCGCCAAGTATGGTCCTTCCGACCAGGATCTGAAGACCCTGACTGCATGGCTGGAGTCTCATGGATTCACGGTCAACCGGGTCGCCAAGGCGCGCAATTTGATCGAGTTCTCGGGCACGGCCGGTTCAGTGCAAGAGGCGTTTCACACCGCAATCCACAGCTACGTGATCAATGGCGAGCAGCATTTTTCCATTGCCACCGACCCGGAGATTCCGGCGGCGCTGGCTCCGGTTGTGGCGGGCGTGACCAAACTGAATAACTTCAACCCCAAACGGAATGTCATGGCTGGCAAGTCGGCCCGGTGGAACGCAGAAAAGGGTCCCGGCAACGACATCACCTGGATCGATCCTTACGGCAATACCGATCTGTATGTGGTTCCGGCCGATGTGGCGGCCATCTATAACACGCCCAACGCGCAGCTCAACCCTGCCTATACGGGCACGACCTATGACGGAACCGGCGTCACGGTAGGCATTGTGGGAGACTCCAATTTCACCATGCAGGATGTGGCCAACTACCGCACCTTCTTCCTGAATGACACTTCGGCCGCGCATCTGCCCAACGTGATTATTGACGGCAACGACCCTGGGATCATCTCCGGCGACTCACTCGAAGCGTTGCTCGACAATGAAGCGCTGGGCGGTGTTGCGCCGGGCGCAACGATCAATTTCTATACGGCTGCGAACACAGACGTGCAGGCCGGCCTCGAACTGGCAATTTCCCGCGCCCTGGACGACAACGCGGTCAGCATCCTGAACCTGAGCTTTGGCTACTGCGAACAGCTCATGGGAGCGACCCTTAACCAGGAGTTTTACCAAGCCTGGGAACAAGCGGCCGCGCAGGGCATCTCGGTGACCGTCTCCTCGGGTGACACCGGCTCGGCGAATTGCGATGCCCAGGACCAGGCGGTTTCCTATGATGGACTCGCAGTCAGCGGGTTTGCCTCCACTCCGTACAACGTTTCTGTCGGTGGAACGGACTTTGCAGTCCTGACCTCGAATTATCCAACCTCGTTCAACCAATACATGAACCCGAACGGCGGCGTGGCCCCTTATTATGGCTCCGCGACCGGCTATATCCCCGAAACGCCGTGGAACAACACAACGTATCCCAACACCACGATTAACCTCAACCAGACTTTCTCCGGCGAGAGTCTTGGGGGCGGTGGCGGCGGCATGAGTTCGTGCACCACGCAGGACCAGTATGGCGATTGCCTGAGCGGATATCCCAAGCCTGCTTTCCAGGCCAATCTCACCCCAGTCGATGGTGTGCGAGATGTTCCCGACGTCTCTCTTTTCGCTTCCAACGGCTTCAACGCCGCAATTTGGGCGATCTGCGCGGATAGCGCGGTCTATGACACGCCAGGCACCGATTGCCAACTCGTCGATGGCAAACCGACCGCCGCCACGACCATCTCCGGCGTCGGAGGAACCTCCGCATCGGCCCCGGCCTTCGCCGGCATGCTCGCGCTGATCAGCCAGTCGGTAGGCGGCCGTCTCGGGAATCCCAACCCGGCCTTGTACTCGCTTGCCATGAACACACCCGCCGTGATCAACGATGTGGTTGTCGGCAACAATTCCCAACCCTGCGGTTCTATCTTTGTGCCAGGCTGCGTTGAGGTGGCGAGCACCGATTTTTATCTCAGCGGCTACAACGCCGGAACAGGGTACGATCTGGCCTCTGGCCTGGGCAGCGTCAACGCGGCAAAGTTGGTCAATGCCTGGCCAACGGCGACCTTTACTCCCACCTCGGAGCCAGTTTTCCTCATCGGTGAAAGCCAGGCCACTGAAAGCCCCAACGGGCTGACTGCCACCCACGGCACCCCTATCGACTTCTTCCTTGTAATCACCCCGGATGGGGGACAACTGTCAGGCAACGTAACCCTGGTAACCGATAGCGATGTCGCTGTACTGCCGAATAGCGGCGGGGTCGGAACTGTTTATCCCGTGAATTCACCAACGGTCACGGGCGGGGTGGTCACGGGCACAACGAATACGCTGCCCGGCGGCAGCTACAACCTTTACGCTTACTACGGCGGCGATACCAACTTCGCGGCCAGCAAGTCCAACCCGATTCCTGTCACCATCAATCCAGAGAGCAGCTCCACCACGCTCGCAGTATCCTTTTACGATGCCTCGTCTCTGCAATCCATAGGTTCGACAACGGCTCCTTATGGATCAATTTTCTTCTTTGACGGAACGCCGCAGAGTCAGAACACGCAGAACCCATTTGACGGCGTACCTACGGGAACAATCACCTTCCTCAATGGCACTACGCCAGTTGGACCCGCTGTCAATCTCAACAGCTCAGGATCGGCAGATTTCGACAACTACTACGGCTTCTACAACCAGACTGCGCCGCCGGCCGGTTCCTATCAGTTGGTCGCCAGCTATTCCGGCGACGCCAGCTTCCTGCCGAGCAAGAGCGCACCCGCCAGTATAACCATCACCAAGGGGCCGATTTCGTCCGCGCTGAGCTCGTCCACCGCGGGCCTCAACTATGGCGGATCCGTCACCCTGACTGTTGCAATCCAAACCGACAGCTTTGGCAACTATCCAACCGGCTCCATTAGCTTCATGTCCGGCGCCACGGTGTTGGGAACCGCGCCAATCGTCGGCAGCAACGACCCAAATACCGGCCTTGATCTAGGCACGGCCACCGCTACCATCGCAGGAACCCAGTTCACCGCGAACGGCAACAACTATGTCTACGCCGCCTACGCCGGGGACGCGAACTATAGTTCCGCCAACTCGAATAACGTCCTGCTCGACGTGACTGGTGTTCCGGTTCCGAAGATTGGGGTGAGCGGTCCGACAACCATCGCTCTCGCGGACCCCGGCGCTTCTTCGGCAGCCACGATCACCGTGACGCCTTTTGGAGGCTTCACTGGCGCGGTCAACCTGACCTGCACCATTACCGGGCCGTCGAACGCGGTCTCGATACCCACATGCACTCCAGCCACTGCGACGATCACGGGAACCACGGCGGTAACCGCGACGGTGAATGTGGATTCAACCTCAACCACCACTGCGGACACGTATTCGCTGTTGGTGACGGGCGCGGATGCGGCGACAGGCAAGATCACCGCCTCTACGACGATTCCGGTCACGGTGAGCGCACCGCCACCGCCGAGCTTCGCGCTTAGCTCTGTTGCCGCGGTGATCGCGGCTCCCGGATCAAGCACAACGTCGGCGATTACCGTTACACCGTCGAACGGCTTCACCGGCGCTGTCAACCTGACCTGTTCCTCTGTGACTGCCGGCCTTACCTGCACCCCGGCTACTGCAACGGTCGGCGCATCGGGTGGAACCGCCAGTCTTAATATTCAAAGCACTTCAGCGACACCCGTTGGCGCTGACACGCTCACAGTCACCGGCGCGGACGCGGCGACAGGAGCAATCACCGCCTCGACTACCGTGCAGGTCACGGTCAGCGCGCCGATTATCGCGGGGCTTACGCTTTCGAGCACTCCGGTAACGATCACCAGCCCTGGCGCTACAGGGACATCGACGATCACGCTCACCCCGGCCGGTGGACTCAGCGGCACGGTTACCCTGACATGCACAGTGACGGCCAGTCCGCTCGGAGCGGTTTCCGCACCGGCCTGCCCGTCCACGACGGCAACCATTGCAGGCAGCACCGCAGTTACCGCAACCTTGAGCCTGCAGACGACTGTAACCACAACGCCGGGCGCGTACACGATTGCAGTGACCGCGACCGACGGCTCAACTGTGGCAACCACGAATGTAGCCCTGACTGTGAACGCCTCTACGACCCCGGCCGGCTTTGCTCTCTCAGGTACGCAGGTCTCTATCGCAAGCCTGGGCACGAATGGGAGTTCGACCATTACCGTAACCCCGGCTGGCGGCTTTACCGGCCAGGTGAACCTGAAGTGCGCAATGACGACGGCTCCAAGCGGAGTGAACGACAATCCAACCTGCACCTTCGGGTCCACAAATAGTGTCTTCATCAGCGGAACGGCTTCTGCGACCGCGACGATGACGGTAAACACCAGCACTACCGCTGCGGCGCTGCACCTTCCTCACCGCGGTAGCTGGGTTGGTTCAACCGGCGGGGTCCTGGTGGCCGGGCTGATCTTCTTCTTCCTGCCTACCCGCCGCCGGAATCGCTTCGCGATGCTTGCTCTGTTGATCATGGCTGTGGCTGCCGGCGCAATTGGCTGTGGTGGCAGCTCGAAGCCCACCGTTGACGGAACTGGCGCATTCACCTTCACAGTAACCGGCACCGACGCCGCGACCGGCACGATTGTGAGCACCACAACGGTCACCGTCAACGTGCAATAACGCCAGCATGGTTCGTACGATGCCGCATCCTGGCGGGTGCGGCATCGTTTCTCGGGAAGGAGGTCGAGCCGGAGAGAAGTTGAATCGATGAAGGTCTCGAAGCGCATCGGCGAATTCGAGCGCATCAAAATTCGAGCACATCAATAGGTCAGAGAAGCACGCGTCACTGTTTCGGGTTCCGCAGGAGCGGAAAGTGAGAGTCCGACACGGCTCAGCAGCGACAAAAATCGGGGATCGCGATGCAAGTTGTCGAGCATTGGATTGACCGCGAGGTCAAGGGCTGTGGGATCGTGCTTGTCGATTGTTTGCTGGAGCGCGGCGATTGCGTGGTCGTGATCGCCGACAAATGCATACCACTCCTCTGGGAGGAAATCATGCGGATGAGAGGTTGTAGCTTCGGGATGTTCTTCAATTGCGCTTATCCGAACAGCGGCATAAGCGGCCGCGCCACCGCGGCGGTACTCGGCCAGGCCGCGCTCCTCAAGCGCCATGCGCGCCTTGTCGTTATCGAGTACAGCGGTCGTTCGCCATTCTCCTATAGCCTCCTCATATCGCCCGGCATCGAAGAGCGACCACGCCAACTGGTCGTGCGCGCGGGAGGAGCCAGGCGCCATCGCCACGTTCCGCCGCGCGGCATCCACCCCGCGCGCATATTGATGGGTAGCGCCGGAGACAAAGACATCGATCGCGTTGATATGCGGCCACAGCGGATCGCCGGCTCGCGCCTTATCGACTTCGAGCAGCGCCTCGGCGGCATGGCCCTCGTCAGCCAGAAGCTCCGCCAGCCAGGCATGATTGGCTGCATCGTTGGGGTCCAGTTCCACCGCGCGGCGCAGTTCCGCTTCGCCGCGCGCCGCGTTCCATTCCTCCCGGATGGCGATGATGCCAAGCACTGTGTGCGCCTCTGCCACCAGCGGATTAATGCGTACTGCTTTTTCGGCCAGCAGCCTCGCCTGGTTCAGGTTCTCCTCCCGGTCAGCCATGCCAACCATGCTCAGGTAGATAAGCGCCATGCCCGCATAGGCGCGAGCGAATGCGGGATCGAGCGCGATGGCGCTTTGGTAATGCGCAAGAGCGCTGTTTTGTGCGGCGGTGGCGCCAAGCGCCGCCAATCCCCTTGCCTGCAGATAGTCGAGGTATGCCTGCGGATTCTGCGTGCTTCCGGGGATGGGCGGCGCCGAGCCTCCGGTCAATTGAAGATTGGAAAAGATCTCCCGCTGCGCCTTGTCGCGGATCGCGGCCATCTCCTGCAACGAACCAGTGTATTGGAACGAAGCCAGATGCGCGGCGTCGCGGCCTCTTACCAGTTCCAGTCGAAGCACACAGTGATCCTCTTCGGTAGTGAACCAGCCCAGCAGCAACAGATCGAGATTCAGCGACTTTGCGATGGCCTTCAAACTGTCATCGTCTTTCTTCAAATTTCCGAGGGAATGGGAGGCATGCACTTGCAAAGCCGGCAACTGCGACAGGGTTTCGCTGAGGTCCATCCGGAAGCTTTGCTCTATCTGCTCGGCCTGTTCTCCCTGCGTCTCGAAGGGAACAATACCGATCGTGAGGCCATCAGTGGAGGCTGCCTTGTTGTGTCTTGAGAGAATAAGGGCAAGCGCAAGCACGGCAAAGATTCCTACGCCGAGCACATACACGCTCGATGCGCGCCGGATCGACGCAATCATCCCGGCAAATGGCCGATTGGGTCGCGGACTGGCGTATGTTTCTTCCTGGAAGATCAACTCAGAGCGCGATGAGAGGCCCTCCGATGGCACGAAATCTCCAGGAAGCGGCTCCAGGATCTCCCCGGCCAGCCCCTGCGACCATTCAATCGCCTCAGGCCCTCTCATCTTGCTTCCGGCGACCAGGCCTGCCTCCGGTTGTGCGCAGAGCGGAGACAAATCCGCCGATGGATGAGTCTCGCTCGGCAAGCAAGACACATCCGCGATAAAGCGATAGCCCCGCTTGGGAAGGGTCTCTATGAACTGTGGCTTTCTGGGATTGTCGCGCAGAACGTTGCGCAGAAAGTTGACCGCGCGATTGATGGCATGATCGTGGTCGAGGAATTCGCCGTCCGGCCACAATAGCTGCCGCAGATATTCGCGAGTCACCACTCCTCCGGCATGTTCCAGGAGCGCGGTTAGCAAAAGCAGTGTCTGTGGGGGAACTCGGAGGTAGTGATCGTTGCGCTTGAGCACACCGGCAGCGGCATCAAATGTAAAGACCGAGAAAACATACCTACTAGATTCCATAGATAAGGGTATCATGACCTCCAAATAGGTTCCCAGCGCCTTTTATGTTTGGGAAAAACCGCGCCCGCCACGCTTTCCGACTATTACAACCCTGCGTTGAAGGCGGTGCTTGCACCACAGCAATTTCAAATATCAAACTCCTTGCCGAAGTAAGGCAACAGTTGGAAACTTTCTTTGCGCAGTGCAAGCAATTTCGCCTTCATGGCTCAGAAATTGAATTTCAGAGCACCTTGCAGGATGCGTGGAGGAGCGGCGCTGATAGCCTGGCCAAAGGTCGAGCTTCCGATATTGCCGTCAACCGAGTTGGGACCGCTGAACTGCGTATGGTTGAAGAGGTTGAAGGCCTCAACGCGAAACAGAAACGACTTTGATTCGGCGATCGGCAATTTTTTGGCCACTGCCAGATCGTGGCTTTCCTCGCCAGGTCCATGGAAGAATCGACGCTTTGCCGTGCCGGGCGTGCCCAGCGCGTTCATGCCGAAGGCTGTCGCATCGAAGTAGTTATTCCCATTCCTGCGAGGATTGCGGTTCAGGTGAAGCGGGCCGCCGTAGTAATCCGGTTCGTCGATACTGCTGTTGTTGATGCCATTCGGATTGGTTCCGATCAGCGAGTTATCCCCGTTGTTGATCATTGTGACGGGGAAACCGCTAGCGAAATGAGTAATGCCGGAGAGCGACCATCCTTGGGTGAACCGGCCGGGATGAAAAAACCTGTCGAAGGGCAACTGATATTCGTAACTGAGTACTAAATTCTGCTTTACATCGAACGAGGATATGGCATAACTGAGTACTGGATTGAAGGGATTGACCTCCTCGCCAATATTCGATGATTGGTCCATTGACTTCCCGTACGTATAGCCGGCAGAAAATTCAAGACGTCCGCTGGTATGGCGGGCGCTGAGTTCGAGCGCGTTGTAGTGGGCGGCGCCAATAGTCGATTGAAGCGCGTTGCTGCCAAAGCTCGGCCCCAACGGCCCGCGCGTTCCGTTCACCTGCCCTCCGCCAATCGGGTAGTAAACCGTATCCTCGCCGCCGGGGCCGCAGGTCAGTGTTCCGGGTTGCACCTCATTCGGCTGGCTGAGACTCAGGCAGAGCGCAGGATTGCCTGCATTCGGTTCGATCAATACACGCTGGCGATGGCTGGACGTGCCAACATAACTCGCGCCGAGGACAGTATTCGGCCCGGCCTGCCGCTCAATCGAGAGCATCCACTCCTCGGTATAGGGCGCGCGGTTATGGATGTCATATCCGGGAATGCCGCTGATTGGCTCATACGCGCTCCAGTCGATGTTGCCATCCGGGTGGTTTCGCGATGAGTTGAGGGGAGCGAACGTGTAAGGAAAGGGCTGCCCATTGTTCGTTCCATCCGCGGCAGAGATAAATGGCGTTGCGAATAGCGGCTCCTCCGGGCTGGTATAAGTCGTTCCGTAAGGCGCGTTCGCGGCCAGCACGCTGATCGAGAGCGCATCAATGGCCGTATAGAAATTTCCGAAGCTGGCCCGGACGCTGGTTGTTCCTGGTGTTCCCAGCATCTTCGCCAGCAGAGTTCCCTGCCCTGCTTGCGGAGACCAGGCAAGGCCCACGCGCGGCGCGAAGCTGAGGTTGCCAATCGGAGCAAGCGTCTTCGGCACACCGGGATCGCCAGGATAGAGAATGCCCGGAGGCGCGCCGGGAAAGACAACCGACTGAACGCCCGGCACGAAGGTCGAGATCTGGTTATATTTTTCCGACCAAGGTGCAATGCGATCCCAACGAAGGCCATAATTCAGCGTCAGATTGGACCGCAGATGCCAGCTATCCTGCGCGAAGGCGCCTGCGTACTTGTTCCGCGCATAGAAAGGATTGAGCTGACTCTGGTTGAACTGGCTGGGCACACCGATCAGGAAATCAGCGAAATCGACGCCGGTTTCTGTTCCGGAAAACACAAAGCTGCCATTGAATTGGGCGATTGGGGAAGCATTCACCTGATCGGCATGGAACTCGACGCCGAACTTCACGCTGTGAGCGCCAAGGACTTTCGAAAAAATATCTCCGGCCTGATAGGTGTTGTTCGCCTGAAGCAGTTGGTTCGCGGCAGCGCCTGTGGAGTAGCCGTTGAAGTTCAGGTTCTCGACACTCTGCCCCTTGGGGTCAAGCGCGACAATGCTTGCAGCGCCATCGGAGTTTTCAAAGCCCTGTGAAATCAGGCTGACATCCCGGCCGCCTATAGGCTGGCCCAGGTTGGTATTGTCACGCAAATAGCTGAGATGGATTTCATTGATCATCGTGGGACTCAATGCCTTTGTGTCCCCCAGAGCGAGAAGTTGCGCGCGGCCGGTGGTGACGGCATCGAATCCGGGCACGCTGGCTCCACTCTGCGCAACCGGATAGGGGTTATCGAGATCAAAATCGTCGATGAAGTAGTAGGCCGAAACCAGGCCCCAGCGCGTATTGCCGTCAACACGCATGCCGGCCTTGTCGTCCCGCACTGTCTGGTTGTAGGCGGAAGTCGCAAACGTTCCGTTTGCGCTATTCGGCGCGGGAATGTATTGGAGCAGCCGCTGCGCCGGAGCCGACCATGCATTCTGAGGAATTACCGCATTGGGAAAAACGCATTGAGCTGAACTCGTGCATCCGGGCGCATAGTAGGGTTCGCTGGAAGTTACCGGGTAGCCCAGCTTCTCGGTAAGCAGATTGGCAAGAAAAGGGCCACCCACCACTCCGGTTAGATTATTGGCCAGGTCGAAGAGGTCACCCATGCGGTCTGCATTCGAAGGCACGCCGATGTTCCCCGTGTCGATGCCCTGCGTCTGCCTCGTCCCTTGATAGTCCACGAAGAAGAACGTCTTATCACGGCGAATCGGCCCGCCCGCCGTGCCGCCAAACTGGTTCTGCCGGAATGCCCCGCGCTCCGGCGAAAAGTAGTTGCGCGCATCAAGATCCGTGTTGCGCAAAAATTCGAATGCGCTGCCGTGAAATTGATTGGTTCCGGATTTTGTAATGACGCTGATCTGGCCGCCGGAAAATTCTCCGTACTCGGCATCGAAATTGCCGGTGACGATGCGGAACTCGGCGATTGCATCAAGATTGGGAACGATGGCTGTTCCGGCATTGACGTCCTCTTCCACATCACTGCCATTTACGTCGAAATAGTTGGCAAACTCGCGCTGTCCGTTTACGGAAATCGTTCCGGGGTTTTGCGTTCCCGAGGGTTCAAGAATCGTCGCGCCAACATCCTGCACGGTGGTGCCGGTAATCGAGGTAGACGGAGCGACACCCGGCTGCAACGAAAGGAGGTCCGTATAGCTGCGGCCATTGAGCGGAACCGCGCTCATCTGCCGGCCGGTAATCACTTCCCCCATTTGGGTGCTTACCGTTTCAACGTGCAATGCGTCGTCGCTCACGCTTACGGTCTCCGTCGCGCTGCCGACCTGAAGCTCGGCATTGAGTTTGAGAGCTGCGCCGGTATCGAGAACAACATCTTTCAATTGATAATTGCGAAAGCCCGGAACCTGGACCCTCAGTTCATAACGGCCAACCGGCAGAACGGGCAGCGAGTAGTATCCTTTTCCGTCGGTGCGCGCTTGGTAAGAGAGACCGGTGTTGACCTCTCTAACGTTCACAACGGCATTTGCAACCACTCTTCCCGTGGGATCGTTGACCGCGCCGGAGATGCTGCCGGCTGTACTGGCCTTGGCGATCGATGACAGGAGAAAAACAAATAACACGGCGCAGCGATAAGACTTCGCCACTCTGCGGCCAAGCTCAGCCGCAAGATGCATCATTGACACACTTTTCATTACCATGACCTCACCAAGCACACTTCTGGCATACAGGCTCGCGAATTGGATCAGCGGCCATCGCGGCAGTTGAAATTGTGCAGGCAGGAACCCTATAGTGAGGGAAGCCCGCAATCTATCCGGCTGTGGTTTCCAGGTTCTCGCGGCCTCCGCCAAGAGTGAACCGCGAGGATCTGGCGCCACCTGTTCCTACAGTGGTTTTTTCCTCTTCTCCACGCACACGCTGCAAAGCCCCCCGGCCTCCAGGCGTATCACCTGAATATCGAAGGCATTCTCCCTTGAGATTTCGCGCTTGAGCCGCTCAAATGTCGGGGTTGTGAATTCTTTTACACTTCCGCACTCAAGGCAGGTCAGATGGAGATGATCCTTCTGGGTTCGGACTTCGTAGTAGTGCTTCTCCCCGTTCATGTGCATCAGGTCAAGCTCGTCAATCAAGCCAAGTTTCTTCAACATTTCAATTGTCCGGTAGACGGTCGCCCGGTCAATTCTCGAATCACGCTGGCGCGCGAGGCTGAGTAAACTAGCCGCGTCAAGATGGCTCGTCGCTTCCTGAATCGTTTCAATCAGGGCGCGCCTTTGCGCGGTGAGCCGCACACCCTGCGCTTCCACTTCATCGAGCAAGTTGTATCTTGTGAGCATCGCGTTCCAGTTGCGACACAGTCGCAATATGTATAATATACGATAAAATTGGTCCTCTTTCAAGTGGGTACGGCAAATTACTGATACTGAACAGCTTTTCCGGTTCTAAAAATCGTCTCACCCCTGAGTGCCCAAGGCGCGCATCGCGGGAATAATCTAGTGCGCTCAACAGGAATGAGTACGCGGTTGATCTTTCGCGTACCGCGCTCATTCCCAATGAACGCCAGATCCGTCCTTCTTTACGGTTTAAATTCCTCTTCGGTTGACACGGTGAAAACTGCCTGCACAGGCAAGTTGTCGCTTGCGCCTCCGGCGAGTACCCGTATATCTTCCTTCGTTACCCGCCAGGCATGTTTGTCTTGGTCCCAATAGGCCAGGTCGCGCGGCTTCAACTCCAGCGTTACATCTTTCTCAGCCCCGGCTTCAATGCGCACTCGTTGAAATCCCTTCAACTCCAGCCGCGGCCGCCGGACCGGCGAACCCAGATGCTGCACATACAACTGCACCACCTCATCGCCCGCGCGCTGCCCGCTATTCTTCACCTTTACCGTCACCTGCACGCTGCCATCGGCAGCCACCGTGCGCGCATTCGCTTTGATTTCTTCATAGGAAAAGCTGGTATAGCTGAGCCCGTAGCCGAATGCATAGAGCGGCTTCTGCTTGAAGTAAAGGTAGGTCTGCCCATGCAACAGGTTGTAGTCGATGATTGGGAACAACTGCCCGTCGTTGGCCGGCCAGGTCTGCGTCAGCCGGCCCGCTGGAGAGTAGTCTCCAAACAGCACATCGGCCAGCCCGTGACCTTCTTCCTCGCTGTTATGCGTCATATGCACAATCGCCGGAAGATTCTGCTGGCTCCAGTTAATCGCATACGGAAAGCTCGCCCGCAGCACCTCAATCGTATGCGGATTCGCGGCAAAGACCTGCTTCACCAGATCCTCTTCTTCCAGATGAATGGTCTGCCGGTCCACGTCCTCTTTGCCATTCGATGGCGTGGGGCACTGATCCCACCCGGCGTTGCACTCCGGGTGATTGCCCACAATCACAATCACCACATCGGCCTTTGCCGCCAGCCGCGCGGACTCCGCGGGGTTCGAGCCATTGTCAAACAGCACCGTCGCGTTCTTCCCGGCCGCTTCGCGAATCCCCTCCACTGGGCTGATGGAATAGGGCGGCGTTCCACTGTACCAATCAAGCAGCACCCGGTCGGCCCACGGCCCAATCACCGCAATTGTCTTGAGCTTTGTCCGGTCCAGAGGCAATGTGTTGTTCTCGTTCTTCAGCAGCACAATCGACTCATCCGTCGCCAGCCGCACGAGCGCCTTGCTTGACTCTCGCTGCCACGGCGGCAACTCTCCGTTGCTCTCAAGTCCGATCTTCCCATAGGGATCTACTCCCGGCGGGTCCAGCTCACCCAACCGCAGATAGACGCGCAACAGATTCTTCAGAGCAGCGTCCATATCGGCCTCAGTCACAAGATGGTCTTTGAGCGCCTTGGTCAGGTCGTCTTTGTAGTTATCAAGAAAATGATTGATCCCCGCCTTCACCGCAGCAGCCGCGCCGTGTTCTTTATCCGGAAAGCTCTTATGCGCGGTAATCAGCAGGCCCAGCGCGCCGCCGTCGGTGCAGATGATCCCGTCGTTGCCCCACTCCTTGATCATCACATCGCGCAGCACCGGATGAATCATCATCGGTGTGCCGTTCCAGGAGTTGTAGGCTGCCATCACCGCCCGCGAGCCGCCCTGCTCAAAGCCCATGCGGAAAGGCACGGAGTAGTACTCGCGGAAAAGCCGCTCATCAAAATCCGACGAGCTGGACGAGCGGTCATGCTCATTTTCATTGGCCAGAAAATGCTTCATCAGCGAAGCCGCCTGCCAGTGCTTCGGGTCCGGGCCTTGCAGCCCGCGAACAAAGGCGACAGTTAACGTGCCAACCAGAAACGGGTCTTCGCCATATGACTCTTCGGTCCTTCCCCAGCGGGGATCGCGGCTTAAATCCGCATTCGGCGCGCGCACCACGATGCCGTGCGAGTCATACAGTGGATTCTGGTAGTCATACCGCGCCTCGTAACCCTCAAGCGAAGCAATCTTGGTCAGCAACACCGGATCCCAGGTCGCGCCCAGGCCTTTTTCCTGCGGAAAGGTCGTCGTCGGCAGCGGCTGACGGCCACGCGGTCCCCAACCGCCCGGCCCGCCCAGCGCGAGGCCATGCAGTCCCTCCACCTGACCAGAAAAGACGAGCTTCAGCCGATCAATCTTCGGGTGATCGCTCATCAGCTGGACTTTTTCGTCCAGCGTCAGGCGGCTGAGCAGATCGGCAATGCGCTGGTCGTCTCCGAGTTTCGGATCGCGGAAAGGATAATCCGCCTGTGCAAAGGCCGTCTGTGCAAGCCCCGCAACCAGCACTGCAACCAACCCGCATCCACCCAACCAGGAAAAAATCCGCCGCTGCTTCATCGCCAACCACCTCTCCATGCCAAACAGGGCAGATTATCACAGCGAGGGATAGGCGGGCGCGGCTGGATTGATTGCTTCTCTGTTATCGGAATAAATGCGGCACAAACCTGCTGGTGTTATTGGTCACCAGCCCAGTCGACTCGCGAACTCCCATTCCTGCCGGTTCGCCGTCCACCAGCCACGATCCAAAGACGGCGGTATTGCCCGCCGCAGTAGCCATTGGAGCCAGCGCCTGATAGACGCATCCCTGCCCGTCGCCACCAACCAGCGATCCTTCCACTGCAACGCCGTCCCTCACAACCACAATCCCGCCACCTTCGCGCCCCAGCAACGGCTTGCGCACATAACTGTTCAGTTCGCGCGGCCCGTCGAGATAGGCCGGCAGCAGCAACTCATGCCCCGGATTCAGTTCCCACAAGATGGCCAAGAGAGCCTTATTGGACCACATCATCTTCCAGATTGGCTCGATCCAGAGCATCGATCCCCACTGGCGACGGTCCTTTCTCGGCCCATACTCGTGCAAGGCCGATGTTGGTGGAAGCGTCGATAGAGCTTGTTGCGCAAACGGCTCCTTGAGCAGCCACTCCCACGGATACAGCTTGAAAAATGCTTCCATTGCATGGTTATCCGCATCCACAAAACGGGTATGCTTCGCATCCCACCCAATCTGATGCATCGCGATGTGCCGCGTGCGCAGCCCCGCCTGTTCGGCTGTGTCGCGCAGATAGCTCACCGTCATCCGGTCTTCCTCGCTGCCTGCATCGCCAAAGTGAACCGCGCCTGGAAGGTAGTCTTTGAGATCTTTCCACTTCGCGATCAGCTTCTCATGCAGCGAATTGAACTGGTCGGCATCGGGAAAGCAATCCTCTAGCCAATACCATTGCGCCACAGCCGCTTCGACTAATCCCGTCGGAGTGTCCGCGTTATATTCCAACAGTTTGATTGTTGTTCCGTCGTAGGCCAGGTCAAGCCGCCCATAAAGCGCGGGCGGTTCACCATTCCACGCAGCGCGAATTGCTGCCCCGGCCTTTGCTGGAATCCCCATCTGCGCCAGCCGGTCCTGATCCAGAATCACATCCCCGGCAGCCAGCGCCAGCCGCTGTATCTCCGCTGTTGCGGCTTCCAGCCGGTCAATTTCCGCTGCGGTAAATTGCCAATAAGCAGTCTCATCCCAATACGCAGAACCATCTGCCAGTGTATGAAACGTCAAGCCGATCTTTTCAACACGGTTTTGCCAATTGCTTCGCGGGGTTAGTGTAAGTCTGCGCATCTATTCACCGCCTCCGTCACCGCTACCGCCAATGCCGCCAAAGCCACCGCGCGAGACACTGCTGCCAACGACGGTGTCGCCGAAATGACCTCCACTCGATCCCCCATAAACATAGTGCGCGCCAGTTGTCACCGGAGATGTTGTCTGGCAATTGGAGTCTGGCAGCAACCTGTTCTGGCTATCTACGCAATGGGGTGTTTTTTCCTCGCAAGCAGTCATCGACAGAGCGATGGCCGCAAGTAAAGTGAGATGAACTTCGCGTGATCTTCGCATAGATGGTGGCTTTCCCTTTGATCTTCCAGAATCCAGCTCAAGCTGACAAGCGGAAAGCCACCCAATTCAATGAATATTTGTTTGCAAACTATAGACAATTAACTTATTGCAAACTGCAATAAAATCAATCAGTTGCGGATCAACACCAGCAGCGACTCTATCTCCGCCTTCTGGTCGGCAGTTACCGGCAACAACGGCCCGCGCGGCTTGCCGCCGTAGTAGCCGTTGAAGTCGCAGGCGTACTTTACGCCGCTGATTCCCAGCTCACCCACAATGCGATTGTTGGCAGTGAGAATCCGCTGTTGCTTCTCTTCCGCCAGCTTCAGGTCGTGATCCTTCCAGGCGAGATAAATCTCCTGGCAGGCTTGCGGAGCACAAGCCGCAAATCCAAGAATCGCGCCTGTTGCACCCACTTCAAGCGAAGGCAGCAGCTTGCCCGCAGCGCCGCTCAACACCTGAAAGCCAACTTCCTTTGTCCGCGTCTTTATTTGCTCAGCAGGCGGCGCGGCAGCAAGGGCAACGCCGCCCGCCAAGTCACCTGCAGAGATAAACGTGCTCTCCGATGCAGCCTGCGCCTTCGGCTTCAGCATTCGCCCGGTCACCGCCTCGAAGACCGGCGTCACTGTCACCGTTCGCCGATAGGCATTGCGCGTTGCATCCACGGTTGCCCGCAGCCGCTCCACATTGCCGCTTGAGTCCTTGATGCCGAGAATGTTCGGATGCCGCGCCAGCTCGGCAATGACCGCAACCGGAATCTCATACGGCACGCAGCGGGGAATGTTATAGAGCAGCACCGGCAGCGGCGAACGGTCCGCCACGCTGCGAAAATAATGCAGCACTGCCTTCTCACTCATCTGCGTCGCGTAATACGTCGGCGTCCGCACCAGCACTGCGTCATATCCAAATTCCGCCGCGGCCTCGGCCAGCTCGACTGTCGCTTTCACGCTCTCCCGGCCTACGCCGGCGATCAGCACCTTTTCCGGCGCGGCGGCTTCGGCGGCCACGCGCAGCGCCTCGCGCGACTCGGCATCGTCCAGCGCGACAGCCTCGCCTGTTGATCCAAGCAGCAGCATCCCGGAGAGCAAACTCCGCGAATAACGCGCAATATTGGCTTCCAGCTTGCGAAAATACACCCGCTCATCCGGGTAAAAGGGAGTGGCAACCGCAGCAAAAACGCCTTCAATCAACATGACTCTATTCTATGGCCACCGGCGTCATTTTAGAGCCGCAGGCATCCGCGCCAAACCGGCACGGCGCCCATCCCCTCGCTCTTCCCTGCCCCAGACCGCTTCGTCTCATGTTTCGCCAGCGTAAATCTCAGTTTTCGATATGATTACATTCATCCCCAGGAGGAGAACTGCCTTTGCCCAACGTCACCCTTACCAGCATTCAGGCAGCCAGAGCGCGCATCGGCGAGGCTATTTACGTCTCCCCCTGCCAGCTCTCGCACGATCTCTCCGAACTCACCGGCCTTCCCCTGCATCTCAAGCTCGAAAACCTTCAGCGCACCGGCTCCTTCAAAGAGCGCGGCGCACTGAACAAGCTGCTCACGCTGAATCAGGCCGAGCGCGAACGCGGCGTCATCACCGCCAGCGCCGGCAACCACGCACAGGGAGTCGCCTTCCACGCCGCGGCCCGCAACATCCGCGCGCAGATCGTGATGCCGCTGGCCACGCCGCAGATCAAGGTTGCCGCTACCCGCGCCTTCGGAGCGGAGGTCATTCTTCACGGCGCAAATTACGACGAAGCTGCCGAAGAGGCTCTGCGCCTTCGCATCGATCACGGCCTTACCTATATCCATCCCTTCGACGATGTCGAGGTCATCAGCGGCCAGGGCACCATCGCGCTTGAGCTCCTCGAACAGGTGCCGGACCTCGAAGCTGTCGTTGTCTCCATTGGCGGCGGCGGCGTGATCAGCGGCATCGCCTGCGCGCTCAAGGAGATCAATCCCAAGATTCGGGTCATCGGCGTCGAGCCGGAAAAACTTCCCTCCATGCTGCGCGCTCGCGAGGCCGGCGCACCGGTCACCATCAACGCCGAAGCCACCATCGCCGATGGCATCGCCGTCCGCCGCGCCGGCGATATTACGCTTCCACTGGTACGTCGCTATGTCGATGAGATCGTCAGCGTGGATGATGAAGAGATAGCCAGCGCCATCCTCATGCTGCTTGAGACCGAGAAGACCCTCGCCGAAGGCGCCGGCGCAGCGGCACTCGCGGCAGTGCTGCAATCCAAGACCAACCTTCGTCATCGCCGCACCGTCGTGCTCGTCTCCGGCGGCAACATCGACGTCAGCCTGCTCGCCAAAATCATCGAGCGCGGCCTGGTTAAAGACGGACGCCTTCTGCGCCTGCGCATCTATCTCCAAGACCGCCCCGGCGCGCTCTTCAATATCACCCAGATCCTCGCCCGCGAACGCGCCAACATTGTCGAGACCATCCATAACCGCGCCTACTACGGCGTCAGCCTGGGCGAAACCGTCATCGACATTACCGTAGAAACCCGCGGCACTACCCACATCGCCGCTATCCGCCATGCGCTGCAAGAGGCCGGCTTCCGCTTCGAGCGCATTCAGTAGCGGAGCACTCAGCGGTCATCTTTGCACTTGCTCTTCCTCATCTGACCGATGAAAAGGGTGCCCCAGGTCCCCCACTCTTGGGGATCTGGGAGGCCACGAACTGTTCTCGTCCTGCGCTCGATTGAGTACGATAAATACATGCCCCAGATTTCTCCAAACCAGACCCTGCTCATCGACGCCGACGACACGCTCTGGGAAAACAACATCTACTTCGAGCGGGCCATCGCCGCCCTCATCGGCTATCTCGATCACCAGCAGTACTCGCCTGCCGAGGTGCGCCAGGCCCTCAACGCCTGTGAGCGCGAGACGATCCTCGCCCACGGCTACGGGCTCACCAGCTTTTCGCGTTCTCTTGTCCGCTGTTATGAACGGCTGAGCCACTCGCCTGCCACAGAAGATGACCGCCAGCAGGTTCTCCGTTTCGCCGCGGCCATCGGTGAACAGGAGATTGAATTGCTGCCCGGCGTTCTGGAAACATTGACTGAATTGGCGACGCGACACCGCCTCATCCTGATGACCAAAGGCAACCACGCCGAGCAGGCCGATAAGTTCGCGCGCTCAGGGCTATCGAGTTACTTTTCAGCGGTGGAAATTGTCAAAGAAAAAGACCCAGCGACTTATAAGGAAGTTATCAGCCGCCATGAGTTAGCGCCGCACACCAGTTGGATGGTCGGCAACAGCCCGAAGAGCGACATCAATCCCGCACTCGCCGCAGGCCTGCATGCCGTCTTCGTCTTCCACAAAGACACCTGGGTTCTGGAACACGCCGAGCTGAGCCCCGCGCCTCAAGGTCAGCAGTTGATTGAGCTGGATTCCTTCGCCAAGCTCGTTGATGTTTTCTAGAGCCAATTCAGATGGCCAAGCGAGGCCTTTGTTCGCTCACTGATGCTTGCCAAATAGAATCGAAGATCGCCATTCCTCTTTAGAGCGGTTCTCCAATTCCCGTGGAGTGATTGAAATTGTGCAAAGTGGCTTTTTCTTAAGGAAAAAGCCACTTGAGTGCATCAACTCCGCTCTACACCAATTGGAGAACCGCTATAGCTGGTTTGCATTCCGGCGACATCTGCTCGCCGCCGGAATGCAAACCTCCCAGGCTACTTGTGACTCTTGGCGTCTACAAAATACTTTGCCACCGTGCGAACAAAATCCACCGCTCCGCCCGGCACACCGATATTCCCCTTCAGAACCTCGCGGAAACTATGCGACTGGCCGTAGTACACCTCAGTGTCTTCTGAGTTCTGGCTGACGCTCGTGCCATCCAAATCGATTCCTGCAAACAATCCCTTGCTGCGCGAATAGCTGAGCAATTCAGCGTTCATCTTCCAGTCAGTCGACGCCGTGGAGTTGCGGCCCACAGGGCCGGCCGAGGCCGAAGCATCGCCACCGATCTTGAATTTATTCTTCAGCAAGTCCTGGAAGCCGCGCTCATTGACCGCGATCAAGACCAGGTCCGTGGACTGGCCACCGATCTGGAAGCCCCACGACCCACCCGCCATGCGGATAAATACCGGGGCGCTCCAGCCGTGGCCGGTGCGGCAGGTAACCACGCCCTGGCCGTACTGCGCTCCGAAGACAAAAGCTCCCTTTATCATTCCCGGCACCACGCCCACGCATGTTGCCTGCTCCAGAATATCGAGTGGAATGCTCTTGTCGCCAGCGGACATGATCTGATCCAGAACCACCTTGGCCGCTTCAATACGGTCCTGAAGGTTTTCCCTGGAGGTAGCAGCAGAAGCGACCGATGGAATGGTGAAGCAGAGGCCAAGAAGAAATGTGATTGTTTTTTTCATGAAGAATCCTTTCCATTGCGCCCGGAAGGGCGGGGAGGTTTAGCAGTACATAGATATTTTCGCGCAAAGCGCGGCGTCTACTTTTCAGCCTACACCAGCGAAGGTGCAATTGCGCGGCTTTCAATTAGACGGTGGGGGAGGGCGGAAAGGTTGGTTAGCAGAGTGGTCAACACCATCTGGTTTACTGCAAAAAGCAAAAAAAGAGGAGTTCTCAGGATTCATGGAAAACATGCTTCCTGAGAACTCCTTTCCCCAGATCTGCGTTGTTTCTGTAAATAAGTATGTGGAAAACGTCAAATTGCCGCAAGAGTACGGATGGGCGCTGACCTTAAGTAACTATACATATATACTAAGTAGTAACTAGGCAGATGTTCGACTTTCCTTCCCCGGCTGCGACGCCGGTCTTTCCGCCGCTGCCCGGTTGAATGTGCGCACCGAAAGCTCAATCCGGTTATCCGCGCCGGTCTTTTTCATCAATTGGCTGACGTATCCCTTGACTGTCCGCTGACCGATGCCGAGCTGGCTGGCGATCTCACTATTCGACCGCGCCTTCAATACCAGCTCCAGCACCTGCTGCTCGCGATCCGTGAGGTGCGTGGCCGAGTTGGTCAGGCTGGAGTCGGTCATCGCCAGCAGGCGGTCAATCAGCTTTGAGAGCAGCCTCCGCGGCGCCCAGATCGATCCGCTGGTAACCACTTCGATCGCATCGCGCACCACCTCCGGCGGGGCCGTCATATTCAGGAAAGCCCGTGCCCCGGCCATGATCGACTCCATGACCAGCTCATCGTTCGACTCCGGGCCAATCACGATCTGGCGGATATCCGGCCGCGCGTGACGAATTGCCGTAAGCGTCTTAATGCCCTCAAAGGTATTCAGATCGAGAACGATATAACCGAGCGAACGATTGGCTAAAAGTTCATTCAGGTTGCCCTGTACCGGCAACAGCCGGGGGTTACCTTCGAATACACTGGCCAGACCCGCCAGCCGAATCGGCTCGTGCGCTACTAGTCCTACCGGGATTGGTTTCAGGTTGCGTACAGCGGGCATAGGAACTCTCCACGCATCCCTGGGAAAAGCATTACAAATAAAAGGGCAAACAGGATCTGGAAACTTTCCTGCGCTGCCCCTGTTTCCGCTCCAACCGTTACAGCTTGGGGAGAACAATCCCCTGCTGTTTCTGATATTTGCCTTTGCGGTCGGCATAGCTGACCTGGCAAGGCTCGTCGGAACGGAAAAATAAAATCTGGCACAACCCTTCGTTCGCGTAAATTTTGGCTGGCAGAGGGGTGGTATTCGAGATTTCCAGAGTCACGTACCCCTCCCACTCCGGCTCAAAGGGCGTTACATTTACGATGATCCCGCAGCGGGCATACGTCGACTTGCCCACGCAAATCGTGAGAACATCTCGCGGTATGCGAAAGTACTCCACCGAACGCGCCAATGCAAATGAATTCGGCGGAACAATTACCGAATCGGCCTCAACCGATACAAAAGACCGCTCGTCAAACGATTTAGGATCAATGATAGCACTGTTGACATTGGTAAAAATCTTGAATTCATTCGAGACCCGCAGATCGTAGCCGTAAGAGGAAAGACCGTAGGAGATGACTCCTTCGCGCACCTGCTTTTCGCTGAATGGTTCGATCATTCCATGCTGCGTGGCCTGTTCCCGTATCCAACGATCACTCTGTATTGACATGCTTCTCCTATTTCGGCGCGAGGGTTCCGCCTCTGTGCAAACCAATCCCTGCTTGAAGTCTCGGATAAGCAATCTTACGAGAGCCGGACGGGATTGACAACGAGAATTGATCGCAAACCTGTGGAAGTCCGGGGACGAATTTGTGGCGAAAGAGAGCGAGCCGGATCAAGAATTTTCTTCACAGGAAAACCCTGCATTTGTAATTTCTTTGCTACTCCAAGCCAAAACCCTAGCCTCCGTCCCCCAGGCCGTAGTACATTCATTTCAGAACGCCAACGAGGGTATGACCTTGATTAAGCAGGACATTGTTCACAACGTAATCGAGCGCACCGGCTTGCCGCGCATCAAAGCGGAGGCAGCGGTCGATACCGTAATCGAAGGCCTGAAGCAGGCTTTGGCTGCCGGCGAACGAATTGAACTGCGGGGCTTCGGCGTTTTCAGCGTACGCGCCCGTAAGACCGGCATCGGACGTAACCCTCGCACTGGAACTGAAGTAAGCATTACCCCAGGCAAGGCCGTCCGGTTCAAACCAGGTAAAGAGCTGCACTCGCTGGATTCCTCAGCCAAGTAGAAATTTCACAACTATTTGCAGCCTGCTCAAACACAGCCCAGTCGGCGCGATTGCCGCATGAGGTTGCCGGCAATTCATCCCGCTGCACTCTCCGTACCGCGTGAACCATGTGTCGGGCGGTATTCTGGGAGAGATGCCTCCCATTCTCAATCTGCAATCCGTGACCAAGCAATTTGGCGCCACTCCCCTCTTTCGCAATATCTCTCTCACTGTGGACGAGGGCGACCGGATTGGCCTGATCGGTCCCAACGGTGCAGGAAAATCCACCCTCCTGGCCGTGCTAGCCGGCCAGGTCGAGCCGGACTCCGGCGAACTGGCGGTGCGCAAGCGGGCACGGGCAGCATACGTGCCGCAGGACTCGAAGTTTGCCCCCGGACTGACCCTGCGCCAGGTGCTGGAGCGCGCGCTTACCAGCGCCCATGTCACTGAAAATGAACGCGAGGGCCGTCTGCGTGAACTCTCTGGCCGTGCCGGCTTTGTTGATCTCAACGCCGAGGCCTGCCGGCTCTCGGGCGGCTGGCGGAAGCGGCTGGCGATCACCGAGGCTCTGGTCAGCGCACCCGATGTGCTGCTGCTCGACGAGCCAACCAACCATCTCGATCTCGCCGGTATCGAATGGCTTGAAGAACTCCTCCGCGCCGCGCCCTTTGCCGCCGTCACTGTCAGCCACGACCGCTATTTTCTTGAAAGCACATCGAGCGCGATCATTGAGCTGAACCGTGTCTACGCCGACGGCCTGCTGCGCGTGAAGGGCAGCTTCAGCCGGTTTCTTGAAGAGAAACAAGCCTATCTCGAATCGCAGAGCAAGCAGCAGGAGAGCCTGCGCAACCAGGTCAAAACCGAGATCGAATGGCTCCGTCGCGGACCCAAGGCGCGAACCACAAAATCCAAAGCACGTATCGACAGCGCCAACGCAATGATCGGCCAGTTGAAGGAGATGGACTCGCGCACCACGGTTAACACCGCGGGAATTGACTTTGAAGCCAGCCAGCGCAAAACCAAGCGCCTCGTCGAGTTCAACGCCGTGGCCTGCGATGTACCGGTCGGCCCAGCCGAAGATGGCGTCGCTGCTCTCGAATCAGCCCCAGCAACCCGGCGTCTCTTCACTGGGCTGAACTTCATCCTGACCGCCGGAATGAAAGTGGGCCTCGTCGGTCCCAATGGCAGCGGTAAAACCACGCTGCTGCGTCTGTTGCGTGGCGAGATGGAGCCAGCCGCGGGTTCCATTCGCAAGGCCGATGCGTTGCGGCTGGTTTACTTCAGCCAGATGCGCGAACTCGATGAGAGCCTGACGCTGCGCCGAGCGCTCGCGCCAGAGGGCGACTCAGTCATCCATCAGGGGCGTCCGGTGCATGTCGCCAGTTGGGCGGCGCGCTTTCTCTTCAGCGGCGAACAGCTCAATCAGCCGGTACGCAATCTCTCTGGCGGTGAGCGCGCCCGTGTACTGATCGCCAAGCTGATGCTTGAGCCGGCAGACGTGCTGCTGCTCGATGAGCCGACCAACGATCTCGATATTCCAACCCTCGAAATTCTCGAAGAAAATCTCCTCGATTTCCCCGGCGCGTTGGTCCTTGTAACCCACGACCGCTATCTCCTCAATCGCGTGGCCTCAACCGTTCTCGGCCTCGATGGACGCGGCCACACCGGCCAGTTCGCCGACTACGCGCAGTGGGAAGACTGGCTCGCCGAGCAGGACGAGACGCCGCAACAGAGCGCAGGGCGCAAAGCCGATGGCTCCAGCTCCACTCAGCAGACCGGCACGGCACCCGCATCAACCTCCGGCTCCAAGAAGAAGCTCTCGTATCTTGAAGCCCGCGAGTTTGCCGCTATCGAAGAGCGGGTCGAAGTCTCTGATGCACGCCTGGCCGCCGCGCGAGATCGCGTCGAGGATCCCGCAGTCGCTATAAATGCGACCGCATTGCAAGAAGCATTGGCGGAACTCGACTCCGCGCAGCACGAGAATGACACGCTCTATGCCCGATGGGCCGAATTGACCGAGAAAGCCGGTTGACCGGCCCGCGGATTATTCTGTGGCGCGCGCTGATAATGCTTCCGCAGATAAATTGAGCAATCCTGCTGCTGAGAATACTTCGCATTCTTTTACTTCTCTTCTTTTCTGGCTGCAGAGCGGCGCAGGCCCGGACGTATCGCAAGATATACAACCGCGCGCATTGTGTTTCAATCCCGGTACAATAGACCAAACCATGGCGCGACAACAAAGTCACTCCCAGGCAGGCGCCAGGAAATGAGATTGTCAACGAGCCGGGCGCATCGCCCAGGCTTGCCGGGAGAACAATTCTCTTCCCCTAGAGCGGATGTGAAGAACACCATGCAAAATGCGGTCAAGGTACTCATTGTCGAAGACGAACCCCACGCGCTGATGGGCCTCGCGGAGCTGATCTCCGGTTGGGGATACCTGACCGAGACTGCGCGCGACGGCATGGAGGGGTTGGAAAAGACAATCTCCTGGAACCCTGCAATTGTTGTCACCGATCTCAAAATGCCGCGCCTTGACGGCATCGGCTTGCTCTCGCGGCTGACCGAGGAGGGCGCCGGAATCAACGCTAACATCGCCGTGGTGCTGCTCACCGCGCAAGGCTCCATCCAGCTCGCTGTGGACGCGATGAAACTCGGCGCGTACGACTTTCTGCAAAAGCCGGTGGATGCGACGCGGCTGCGCACCATTCTGAATAACGCCACGCGGCAGCGCGAGACCGCAATCGAGCTGGAAGTGGTTCGCCGCCAGTTGCGCCAGACCGGTGTGCTGGGCCGCATGGTCGGCAGTTCCCGGCAGATGCTGGAAATCTTCGGGCTAATCGAGCAGATCGCGCCATCAACCGTCTCGGTGCTCATCACCGGCGAAAGCGGCACGGGCAAGGAGCTGGTGGCGCGCACGCTGCACGATCTGAGTCCGCGCAAAACGCATCCCTTTGTCGCCGTCAACTGCGCGGCAATCCCCGAGACCCTGATCGAGAGCGAGATCTTCGGCCACGAGAAAGGCGCATTTACCGGCGCAGTCGAGCGGCGGGCCGGATGCTTCGAGCTGGCATCAGGCGGCACGCTGCTGCTGGATGAGATCGGCGAAATGCCCATCGGCACTCAGGCCAAGCTGCTGCGCGTGCTCGAGGAGCGCAAGCTCCGCCGTCTCGGCGCGCGCGTCGAGCAGGATGTCGATGTGCGAGTGCTCGCGGCCACCAACCGCGATCCGCTGACTGCTGTCGAACTGGGGCACCTGCGCTCGGATCTTTACTACCGTCTCAATGTCTTCAATGTCGCTCTTCCACCCCTGCGCGAGCATCTGGACGATTTGCCGGCAATGGCTGAGGCCATGCTCAACGAGATGAACCAAAAGCACGGCCGCCGGGTCGCCGGTCTGGGGCCTTCCATGCTTGACCGGCTGATGGATTACGACTGGCCGGGCAATGGGCGTGAGCTGCGCAACACCATTGAGCGCGCCGTCATTCTCTGCCCCGACGGAATGCCCCTCGACGCCGGCCATCTGCCGCGCGGATTTGCCAAAGCCCATGCCGCCGCGCTCCCGGCCAGCAACGCCAGCATTGTGCCGGTTAAGGTCGGCACAACAGTCGATGAAGCAGAGCGGATGCTGATCATGCGCACCCTGGAATCCACTGGCCAGAACAAAACCCGTGCCGCTGAAATTCTTGGCGTAAGCCTCAAAACCCTGCACAATAAGCTGAAGGAGTATGGACGCTCCAACCGGGAGCAGCCTGCCTGATCGATGCGCCTGAAAACCAAACTCGTCCTAGCCATCACAGCCTTGGTGCTTTTCATCTCAGGAGCGCTTTCGCTGCTCTACATGACCACGTTGATGCGCAGCGCTGTCGAGCAGTCCTACACCACGAACAGGATGTTTGCCGACCAGATTCGACTGGCAGTGCAGCGGGCGCTCGAAACTGGCCTGAAAGATCGCAAGGTCGATCCGAATAATCCCGAAGAGCTGCGCAGCCTGGCGGCCGCGGCGGTGCGCGACAACGCGGCTCTCCAGGACGTAATGGACTCCGTCAATCGCTATTCGCTAACCGTCTATGACGTCAATATCGGCGATACCCAGTCCCGCACCCTGGTCAGCACTACCCCCGCCAACGTGGACCATCCATTGCCGCTACGGCCAAATTACTATGAGCTGCTGACGGCGTCGCCATTGCGCATGACGGCGGTTGTCTTCGGCCCTCCCAGGGTCTTCGATGTTGTCGTCCCGCTTGACCGCAATGGGCAGCCGTTTGTGATCGTGCATGTGGGTGTGCGAACCACGTTGCTGCGGGCTGTCTATGCGCCCTGGTTGCGAGAGGCGCTGACGTTGATGGTTCTGGTGCTCGCGGCCGCGCTGGTGGCCGCCTTGTCACTCAGCAACCTGGCGCTGCGGCCAATGGAACAGATCAGTATGCAGCTGGATTACTGGACCGCAAATAGCGAGGAAACCGCCGAGGAAGAGGATACGCGCCGCGAAGATATGGCCATTCGCGTCTCCAACAAGATTGAACAGATCGGCCAACGCATGAGAAATGTCGAGGAGGTTTTCTCGGCGTTCAAGGAAAATCTCGATCAGGTTCTGGGCAATCTCCAGGACGGAATTCTGCTCTTTACCGGCGATGGCCGGGCGGTGCTGGTCTCTGAAGCGGCGCGGCGCTTTCTCTATCGCGAAGACGGGCCGCTGCTCGGCCTCCACGCGCGCGAGATTTTTGACCGCTCAACCGTATTGGGCAAAACACTGCGCGAGGCCTTTGACGCCGGAATTACCCTGGTCAAAGAGGAGATCCTGACCGAAACCTGGCGGCGTGTCGAGGTCTCAATGGATTTCATCCACGATGACCAGGAACAGCAGGGACTGGGCGCATTGGTGACGTTGCACGATCTGGAATCGATGGAGGAGATCGAGTCCGAACTGGAGCTTTCCCGCAGAATGGCGGCAATTGGCCGGCTCACCTCCGGCGTCGGCCACGAGGTCAAGAACCCCATCAACGCGATTGTGGTGCATTTGGAGTTATTGAAGAATAAGATACCTGACGCCAGCGGACCGGCCATCCGTCATCTGGAAATCATTGATGCCGAGATTCACCGCCTGGATCGCGTCGTGCAAATGCTCGTCGATTTCTCCCGCCCGGTAGAGTTGCAACTCGCCGAGCAGGATCTGCGCTCCGTGGTTGATGACGTGCTCTCCCTGGCCGCGGCAGAGTTCTCAACGCATAATGTAACTTTAGAGAGCTACCTGCCATCTAAACCTCTAATAGCCAAGGTAGACACCGATCTGCTCAAACAAGCCGCGCTGAACGTCATTCTGAATGGCGCTCAGGCTATGCCTGATGGGGGCAGACTCGAAGTGTTTCTGGAGGAAGACGGGAAAACAGCTGTTCTCCGCGTCACAGACCAGGGTCACGGAATCCCAGAAGATGTACGAGAAAAGATTTTTGATCTCTACTTCACTACCAAGGCGGGGGGAAGCGGTATCGGGCTGGCGATGACCTATCGAATTCTCCAGTTGCACCACGGGAGCATCGAAGTACAATCGAATGTAGGTACTGGCACGGAGTTTCGATTGAAAATTCCGTTAGCAGCCCCGGAGTGGGGCCGCCGCAGCCTGCAACCGGCATCTGTCGCCGAAGTGAAAGGGTATTCGGAATGAAATTGTCGGCCAGGTGCGCAGCTTATTTGCTCCCTTTGCTGTTGGCGGGATGCTTTCACAAAGCCAGCCAGCAACAGGTGCAGCTTGCGCCGCCAATTGAAGACGCTCCACCCAAGCCCGTCACCGCGCCGTCGAATCTTCCTCCGCCGGTCGTCACTCCCCCTGCCGATACAACAAAGCCGGCCGACAATACCGCCGAGCAACAGCCTGCACCCAAACCCCCACCCCGGCACAGGAAGTCGGCGAATAAAAATACCCAGGTAGCCGCCGTAGAGACTCCTGAAGTCAGCGCGGTTGGCCAGCTCTCCACAGGAGATGCCGCCGAAGTGCGCAAGCAGACGCTCGATGCCATTGCCGCCATCGAGCATGGCCTGAACAGCATCACCAGGGAGTTGAGCGATCAGGAACACAAGACCGCCGCGCAGATCAGAGAGTTCCTCAAACAGGCGCGGGAGGCGCTTGCCTCTGGGGACGTAGAGGGCGCGCAAACACTGGCATTAAAGGCCAAAGTGCTGCTGGGTGAGCTGAGTCCGTAGAATAATGCGAGGCATGCAATCAAGGGAATCGGGGATGCAACCCCGCAGCTTCAGCGAAGGCTGTTTCCAGTTTCCATACCAAAAGACGCTGCCATCTTGAGCGATGTTTGACGCTTTCTGCGCGATAAACTCCATCGCAGGATCTGCATCGCTACCGCTAAACTTCCAACAGGCTTTTGACTCAGGATATTTAGGATGCGATCGGTACGCGCGGCTGGACCGCTTTAACGGGCGTGGCTTGCGTCTGGGTGCGCATCAGCGCAAAGCCAATATGAAATATTCCATAAGCAGCCAAAACGCCAAAGGCCATCGAGCCGGCTGAAGCTGCAACCAACATCATCAAATTAAAAAAGTCCGCCATATCACCGCCTCAGTGCATCTTTCTGGTAGGCAAAGAGTGCTGCATTCCCGGAGCCAGAAGTTAGTTCATTCAGATTCTCTCAGAAATTGTTATATGAAATCGTTTTCTAAAGGGATTTTCACATGAATGTACCCTTTCTGTCATCCCTGCGCGCCGCCCTCACCCCCTTCTTGGAGAAGCGCTGCATCGCCAACTAGAATAGCTACAGGGGTTCGTCGATTTGCACTCTGGAATATCTCCGGAAAACTGCACTTTGTACCGCCCTTCGCGCATCCACTGATCAACGATGACCATTACACACATTTCGGTGCGCGGAGCCCGCCAGCATAACCTGCGCGACATCAACGTGCGCATTCCCCGCAACAAGCTCACGGTTGTCACCGGCCTCTCCGGCTCGGGCAAAAGCTCCCTGGCCTTCGATACCATCTATGCCGAGGGCCAGCGGCGTTATGTCGAGACCCTCTCCGCCTACGCGCGCCAGTTTCTCGACCAGATCGAGCGGCCCGATGTCGATTCAATCGAGGGACTGAGTCCGGCCATCTCCATCGAGCAGAAGACCACCAGCCGCAGTCCCCGCTCCACCGTCGGCACCATTACCGAGATCTACGATTACCTGCGCCTGCTCTACGCCTCGGTCGGCACCCCGCACTGCCCCAATTGCGGCCGGCCCATCTCCCGGCAGACCGCCGAGCAGATCGTGCAGCGCATTCTGCAACTGGGCGCGGGGGAGAGAGTCACCGTGATGGCTCCGGTCGTCCGCGGACGCAAAGGCGAATTCAAGGACCTGCTCGATCAGCTCGGCCAGCAGGGATTCCGCGCCCGCGTAGACGGCGAAATGCGCGATCTCTCAGAACAGCTTTATCTCGACCGCCGCAAGAACCACAACATCGAAGCCATTGTAGATCGCATCCTGCTCAAGACGCCGCCAGCCGATGCCGCCCCCGCGCCAAGCTCCAAGCCGAGCCTCGAAAAGCGCTTGGAAGCCGCGGTTGTCAAGGCCCTACAACTGGGCAATGGGTTAGTGCTGATTGGATTATCGAATGCCGAGGAGCAGTTGTTTTCTTCCTCGATGGCCTGCCCCGATTGCGGCCTCGACGTGCCCAAACTCGAACCGCGCAGTTTCAGCTTCAACTCCAATTTCGGCGCATGCCCAGAGTGCCACGGCCTCGGTTCGCTCTACGATCTCGACCCGGCCAAAGTCATCACCGACTGGTCGAAGCCTCTGCTCGATGGAGGTCTCGGACCCGGTTCATCCTCGCAATATCTGCTCAAACTCGTCCATCTGGCCGCTGACCGCTACAAGATCGATTTGAAGACCCCGTTCGAAGACCTACCCGCAAAACAGCAGCACATTCTGGTCTACGGCCCACCCAAAAACGAAGCCCCGCGCACAGGCTTCCATGGCATCCTCACCTACCTGCGCGACAGCATTGATGAGGCCCGCAGCGACGGCTACCGCGAGTACATGATGAACTTCATGTCCGCCTCGCCCTGCCCGGTCTGCCGCGGCAAACGGTTGCGCCCCGAGTCGCTGGCAGTCAAAATCGGTGGCCTTTCCATTGCCGACTTCACTGCCCTGCCCCTCAACCGCTCTCTTTCCGCGGCCATCTCCATGAGCTTCAATGCTCGCGAAGCTCTGGTTGCCGAGCGCATCCGCCGCGAGATCGCCGAGCGGCTGGAGTTTCTCTGCGCCGTCGGCCTGAAATATCTTTCCCTTGACCGCAACGCCGCCACGCTCTCCGGCGGCGAGGGGCAGCGCATTCGCCTGGCAACCCAGATTGGTTCACGGCTGCGCGGCGTTCTGTATGTACTCGACGAACCATCCATCGGCCTCCACCAGCGCGACAACATGCGCCTCATCGACGCCCTCAAGCGTCTGCGCGATCTGGGCAATACAGTGCTGGTCGTCGAGCACGATGAAGATACCATCCGCCATGCCGACTACGTGCTCGATCTTGGCCCAGGCGCTGGACGCCTCGGCGGCCACGTCGTCGCCGAAGGCACACCCGATGAGATCATGGCCTGTCCCGAGTCGTTGACAGGCCGCTATCTCTCCGGCGCAACCGGCGTATTGCATCGCGAGCATCCGCGCCCGCTCAGCGGCAAGTGGATCGAGGTCAGCGGCGCGCGTGAGCATAATCTACAGGAGGTGAACATCCGCATTCCTCTAGGCGTGATGACGGTGGTCACCGGCGTCAGCGGCAGCGGCAAAAGCACACTCATCAACGACATTGTTTATCGTTCGCTGGCACAGACCATCTACGGCTCCCGCGAGGAGCCCGGCGCGCACGAGTCGCTGACAGGAGCCGATCAACTCGACAAGGTGATTCGCATCGATCAATCGCCGATTGGCCGCACACCGCGCTCCAACCCCGCAACCTACACTCAGGTCTTCTCGCCCATCCGCGACCTCTTTGCCATGCTGCCGGAATCGCGGGAACGCGGCTACAAACCGGGCCGCTTCAGCTTCAACGTAGCCGGTGGCCGCTGCGAGGCCTGCGAGGGGGACGGGCAAAAGCGCATCGAGATGAACTTCATGCCCGATGTCTACGTTCAGTGCGAGGTCTGCAACGGACGCCGCTACAACCAGGAAACGTTGGCCGTCAAATTTCACGGCCACTCCATCGCGGACATTCTCGATCTGACCATTGAAGACGCTCTGCCCGTCCTGACTGACGTGCCTCAGGTCCGCCAGAAGCTGCAAACCCTGGTCGATGTTGGCCTCGGCTACATTCACCTCGGTCAAAGCGCCACCACGCTCTCCGGCGGCGAAGCCCAGCGCATGAAGCTGGCTCGTGAGCTGAGCAAGCGCCAGACCGGGCGCACCCTCTATCTGCTCGACGAACCCACAACCGGCCTGCACTTTGACGATGTGCACAGGCTGATGGAGGTGCTGCACCGGCTCACCGATCTGGGCAACTCGGTCATTATCATCGAACACAATCTCGACGTAATCCGCAACGCCGACTGGATTGTCGATCTCGGTCCCGAGGGCGGCGAGGACGGTGGCCAGATCGTCGGCCAGGGACGGCCCGCTCAGATCGCGGCAATTGCCGCCTCCTACACTGGGCAGTTCCTCAAGCGTTTTTATTCCTCGAAAGACGGGCAGCTTGCCGCACTGGAAGTCTCTGCTGCTCTGGATGCGCCGCAAGCTGTCGAGATGGTCGCCGGGTCAGCCCCAAAGCCGAACGCAAAAGGCAAGCCGGCAAAGAAAGCCGCCAAAAGCACCGGCCCACGTAAAAAGAAGACGGGGAAGCCATGATGAGCAATCCGCAAGAGTTCCCTGAGCTAGAGCCGTTGCCGAATGAATCGTCGCCGCTTGAACCCACACCGCCTCCAGCACTCGAAGATACTCTTCCCTTGTTTGAGCAAACACCGCTGCTGGGCGAATCGCACCCCCAGTTCCCAGCCGAAGAGTCTCCTATCTTCGTTGCATGGTCGCAACCCGAAGCCCCTCCAGTGGTTCGGATTCCGAATTTTGGCCATTTCGGCATTCTCTCGGTTCTTACCTTCGCTGGCGCTGCCGCAACGGGACTGCTTACCCAGCTTGCAATGCACTTCCACTTGTTTGGCGTCTCCAATGTAGAGCAACTGAGCAAAAACATTCCCTACGGCCTTGCCACGCAGGCATTGCTCTACCTCCTGGTTCTGGTTCTCTGCCTGATCGTTTTCCCACTCATCTGGCAGAAGAGTCTCTTTGCCGGCCTGCAATGGAATGGCGCAACAGCATTGCGTCTGCGCGGCAAGCTCTCTGGCGCGGCTGCCGGCTGCTTCCTCCTGGCCATGGTCGACGGCATCCTGATCCCCACCAAAGGCGATGCGCCCATCGACGAGGTCTTCAAAGCGCCTGGCGGAGCCTGGCTGCTCTTTGTCTTCGGCGTCACCTTCGCGCCATTCTTTGAAGAGATGGCCTTCCGTGGTTTTTTGCTTCCCGCGCTTTGCACCGCATGGGACTGGGCCGACGAGCAGGCTAATCAACTTGCCCCGCTTCCGCTTCATCCCAACGGCCATCCCCAATGGAGCACAGGCGCTATGATCGCCGGCTCCATCGCCGCCAGCCTGCCTTTTGCCGCGATACATGGCGCGCAAACCGGCTACTCGCTTGGACCCTTTCTGCTGCTGGTCTGCGTCAGCCTGGTGCTTTGCTGGGTGCGCCTGGCGACCAAGTCCCTTGCCGCCAGCACGCTGGTTCACGCCTGTTACAACTTCATTCTCTTTTTTCTCTCCTTTACCCTTACGGATGGCTTCCGGCATCTGGATAAGATGTGAGGGGAACGGCGATGCTGACCCTCGGCGGAGCGGGAGGCCGCGCAATCGGATATGGCGGACAGCCGAAATGAAAGCCCTTTGTCTAACTGGGCCCGGATCGATGGCATAGATTGCCTGCGAGCGCTGGCGATCTTTTACGTACTGCTCAACCACGTCAACATGCGTCTGTTATTCGCGCATGTGCCGTATACCGCAGGCATGCCGCATCCACTCGTGACCTCGCTCGTCTGGCAAGGGCAACGTGGCGTACAAATATTTTTCGCTGTCTCGGGGTTTCTGATCACTTCCACATCGATTAAACGATGGGGAGCGCTATCGCAGCTTCGACCGCGAGAGTTCTATCTCATCCGCTTTGCTCGAATTGCTCCGCTACTACTCACCCTGCTGGCTATCCTCAGCCTGCTGCACGCATTTCACTTCAAAAACTTCACGGTCTCAAACGAAGCAGGCGGCCTGGGTAACGCGCTCTTTGCGGCGCTGACGCTTCACGTGGGCTACCTGGAGGCAACAAAAGGATACTTACCCGCTAATTGGGATATCCTCTGGTCGCTTTCGGTTGAAGAAGTGTTCTATCTCTTCTTCCCTCTCGCGTGCATTCTCTTCGGCCGCGGAAGAGGCTTGGTCATTCTCCTCTTCACTTTTGTGGCGCTTGGCCCGTTTGCGCGAACCATCTTTACCCACGGCAACCCGGTCTGGCAGGAGTACTCCTATCTCGGCGGAATGGACTCCATCGCTCTCGGCTGTTTGACTGCTCTCTTCGTTTCCCGCCGTCAGCTCTCCCGCCCGGTTATTCTCGCCTTCGTTGGATTTGGCTTGACCCTATTGGTGTTTTGTCTTGGATTTGAGCCCCAACTTCGGATGCTTGGCCTGGAGAAGGCTGGTTTGGACATGAGCATTCTCGCCGTGGGCGCCTGCATGATCATTGCCGCCACCGCGCAGACCGGGTGGCAGGCTCCTCGCATCCTCAACCCCTTGTTGGCATTCGGCCAGCGCAGCTATGAAATCTATCTCATGCATATGTTCGTTGTATTCGCATGCTTCAACCTGTTCGTAAATGCTGGAAAGCCCATGCACATGGTCATTCCTCTCTTCGTTATCGCCATTGTCCTCTCGGGCGTAGTGGGCGAACTGGTCGCCAGACTCTATTCAGAGCCTGCAAATCGCTGGCTGCGCGCTCGCTTTGGGAAAGGATCTTCTCTCCTCGCGTCCGCGAATAAAACTGGCCTGAAGTGCAGCAGTTGATGGATGGCGGCAAACGGATAGGCTACCGGCAATCCATTACAATCAAATCCGATGACCACCCACGCCCAGCAGCTTCTCTCGCTTCTCGCACACACCAGCTTCCGCCTCGGCCAGTTCACGCTTTCCTCCGGTGGAACCAGCGACTACTACATCGACTGCCGCACCACCACGCTCCACGCCGAGGGCGGACG
>CAZHKN010000012.1:29958-37679 GCA_964532725.1 uncultured Occallatibacter sp. | reverse complement strand
CGGCTTCCTGATCGCCTTGCCATCTGCCTGAAATCAACTTTTTCAGGATCGACTAGATAGAGTCGGATACGACCCATGCTGCGCCGATCATGGCGATGCTGATGGCGTTGCCCGCCCAGTTGAAGTGATTTTTCGGCCCGGCAGCGAGATTCGGAATCCAGAACAGCAACTCGAAAACCACGATCTCCGCGGTGAGCAGGCGGGACGCAAGCGGAGCCAGGATACCGGTGAGGATGGCTACAGCGGCCCCGAAAAAGCCCAGCGTGGAAACGTAAGCCCAGAACATCCTGCTCGGCGGCAGCCAGGCCGGGATTGCGCCCAACAGGCCTGGCATGTCCACGATGTGGACGATACCAAAGGAGATGGGGCAGATACCGAAGAGGAGCGCGAAGAAAGGCCGGCGACGCGCTATAGATGAGCTGGGAGGCGAGAAAATCGCACAGAGAATTAAACCGGCGGCAACCAGGGAGAGCTCCTCAAAGACATTGCCGATGGGGTCGTAGTTGCCGAGATTCTCAAAGGCCTTGGGCATCCACAATAACGTGAAAATTGAGTAGACGGCGGTGAGCGTCACTGCGCCGGCGAGAGCAATGCGACGCCAAAGGAGGGCAACTCCGGCAATGAGCTCGATAGAGGCAGTGAGATAGGCGAGCGGCACGCGGAAGGGAACGTTGGGTCCGACGTGCTGCCAACTGGTGGCGAAGTCACCCGTGGCCAGGCCGAGAGCGCCGAGGAAAATGGCGCCGGCTGCGTAGACGTAAATACCGAGATTGGATGCGAAGTTGCGGTTTTGCATGGCTAGCTAGTCCGGTTTCTGAGGGAAGGGGCTGCGAACCGGACAATAGTAGCCTAATTTCGTCGGGAGTAGCAATATCCAGCACTGGAATGAATTGTGAAAGTTGTGGGCAAGACGAATTCAGAGCGAGGCGGTGAAAGTCTCAACTGAAGCCGACGGCAGATGGGCATCCTCAGGTCTTGGGGGAAGCCAAGGCTGCGCCACCTGCCAATCTTGCTCTGCGCTGGTATTTATACCGGCATACCGCTTTTCGTCGGAATAAGCACGCCGATGGTGCGGCTTTCCGGGCGCAGCGCCCACGATGCCACACAAAATCCAGTGATGATCAGCGGGGCGATCACGTGAAAGCCGTACGCCCCATAGCCGCCGACCGCGGCGCAGGATGCGACCGCGCCTGTCAGGTCGAAGAAGATACCGGCATACGCCCACTCCTTGAGCCGGGGGAAACCCGGCACAAGGATGGCGATTGCGCCCAGCGTCTTCCAAATGCCGAGGATGGCGAAGAAGTAGAGCGGGTAGCCAAGGGTGGCCACCACGCCGTGGGGGTTGGCCAGGTATTGCAACACCTGTCCAACCCCGCCGCTTCCAATCGGCAGAGCGACCAGGATAGTCATTGTCCAATAAACAATGGATTTTGCTTTCATGTTAGTCCAACCTTCCAGCCACCAGCTCCAGTTTCCCGATGAAACTCGTCCATCCGTATCTCGCGCCCTTATAGCTGGCGCTTTCTTCCGACGGGAAGCCTGATTGCTCCATGCGCACATGCGTTCCGCCCGCAGTCGGCGTCAGCGTCCAGATAACAACGCTCTCCAACCCCATCGAAGCCCAACCGTAGGAGAGCCGTGAAGCCGGCTCGACCACCAGGACTTCAGAATCGATAATCCCGTTCCAACCCGGCACCGGCGTAGAGCGAAAGCTGAACCGGTGGCCCACAACTGGCTTAAAATCATTGGTCATCAACCACTCCGCAATCAGAGGGCCTTCGGTGAGTGCGCGCCAGATCTTCTCCGGCGAATGGGGCATCTCTCTCTCAATAACCAGAGAGCGTGTAACTGCGGTATCGTTGCTCATTTGTCCATCCTTTTCAACAGGTTTTCGAGTTGATCAAAGCGTTCGCTCCAGAACGCGCCATAGAGGTTCATCCAGTCGATCAGGGGCTTCAGGGCCTTCGGTTGCGCGCCGTAATGCGTCTCGCGCCCCTGCCGCCGGCAGCGCACCAATTTGGCTCGTTTTAGAACCCCGAGGTGCTTGGAGATCGCCGGCTGTGACATCCCGAATCCGCCCGTCAGCGCATGAACAGTCTGCTCCCCATCCCGCGTGAGCCTCTCGAAGATCGCCCGGCGGGTCGGGTCGGCAAGAGCCTTGAAAATTTCGGATTCAGCAGATCGCATGGAGAATTAATAACCAAACGGTTATATATTGTCAAGCACATTTTTTAATCGCGATAGCAGGCGCCTTGCTGCGCGACCATACGCGCCACCATCCCAGAAGGCCGCGAAAAGCAACTGGCTCATCGCATCGAAGAAATCATGCGCATCCGCACTGGTAACGGAATCTGGTGCATTGCCGGCTGTTTCCTCAGGGGCTAAAGCCCGCGATTTTACTGGCTTCGTAGCGGCACGGCTGAAGCCGTGCCCTTTCAAAACCGGGTTATGAAACAGCTTCTAGTTGTTCATGTGTAACAGCTATCGAATGCCGGGACTATACAGATTTTGACACTCATGAATAGTATTGTGGAGTCACGCGATAAAGATCGTTTTCAATGTGGATTCTTGAATGCGGGGGCGCATTTACAGAGCGAGGGAATCGCCCGTTAATTTTCGGTCGTAGAATCGCAGTACCGGGCAGCCTTGATTTTGCCCGGTACTGCATCAACCAACAAATTTATGCATCAGGGGATTAAGATCAATTCCCACTGTTGATCGACGGTGCCATTGCTTGAGTACATCTGTGGATTTGCCGCTTGGACGTTGGTTCCGCCGTCCAGTACCAGCCCGCTCTGCACGCTGGTGATGCTATCTCCAGATCCAGAGGGATTGAATGTCCATTGTTGATCGACGGTTCCATTGCTTGTCCACATTTGTGGATGTGTTCCTGACGCGTTAGTTCCGCCGTCCAAGGCGAGTCCGCTCTGGACGCTGGTGATGCTGGTTCCGCTGCCCGAAGGCTGCAGAAGCCATTGCTGATCTACGGTGCCGTTCGACGGGTACATTTGTACAAGCGTGCCCTTCGTATTGGCGCCGCCATCCAGCGCAAGTCCGCTTTGGACGCTGGTGATTTCAAAAATGCCGGCAAGGCCTTCGTTGGAGACGTTCCAGTTCTGCGCGAGCGGGCCGTAGGGGCCACCGGATTGCGTGTACTTGCTGCTCAAGATCCCAAGCGTGTTACCCGCCTGTGCGAGCGTGTAGAGTTCAGAGGGAGCGCCGCTGGGAAGCGCCGATGGCGGCTCTTCGATCGCATTGGTGTACGTCGGCCCCCACGGTCCCATGAAACTTAACCATTGGGCTGCCGAAGAGTTGTTATCGAGCAAAACCAACTGGCTTGTGTTCTGCCACGGCTCCCACTGCACACCGTTGGAATAGAACGGACTGGGGTTGCTATAGGGTGCAAAGGTTGTGCCATCTCCGTTGGTGGTAATGTCGCAGACTTTCAACCAGCTCAAGGGAAGAATGCCGGGAGAGTTGAGGATCACGTCATTGATATTGTTGCCGGAGGTAGGGTAGTTCGCATGGCTGTCCCAGGCGGAATAGACAACAGGATGCGTGCCATCCAGCGCAGGGTTGGTCACAAACTGCTCGCCTCCGTGCTGGCTATAGAAGACGCCGATCAGGTGAGTGGTGTCTTCACTGATGCGGACAGTGACATGCTCCCAATCGCCGTAGTGCAAGGCAAACTGGCCCCAGTCAAAGTAATAGGGTTCCGTTTTCAGACCGACGAGTATTCCAGCCTGAAAGCCCTGGAAGCCGTTCCAGGTGTAGAACAGGTAGTACTTCAGGTCGATGTAGGTTCCGTAGTCGATTGTCTTGACGTAAACGGGAGAGTTGGATTGAGCGGTATTGTTTCCGAGAGAGACGATCGGGTCACCGCTCTGGAAGTCGTTGCTGGATGTGGGAAATACTCCGTTCGATGGGGTGAGATAGTTGCTGGCCGAAGGGTTGGCGGCCAATGCGCCATATGTGACCGGATTCGCGAGCACGGTTCCGGTCGAACTCACCAATTTGGATTGAGCGAAGAAGCTGTCCACAGAGGCCGGCATGTTCTTTTCGTAAGCGTTCAGATAGATGGTGGGCGCATATTGTTGAATTACAGAAAGGCTGACGGCTTGAGCATGGCCATGAAGCGCGGCCGTAATGCACCCTGCGGCCACAATAGCCCGGGTTAGTATTGGCAACATCTGTCGCATGACTTTCCTCATCCTGCGCGTACTGCGCGGTTGGAGTTCGCCGGCATCGTCCTACCTCGGCGGTGCGGGCGCACTGGTTTTGGGGATTGGGTACGAAGGATTCGTCCCGGCTTTCAGCAGGCGGGACGAGTTTTTGAAACGGCGGGAACGCAATGGCGCGTCCACGCCGTATCAAAGCTATAGCGAAGCCAGGGATGGTGTATCCCGAAAGTACTCCCGTTGAGCTGACGCGACCATCAGGGAGCTACAACCTTCCACAAAACTCAACAGGACATAGCAAGCCTGGCTTCGCGCTAGAACAGCAGCTTGAGGGCAAGTTGAAGTTGTCTCGGCGGGTAATTGCTGCCGCTGGAAATCGTTCCGAAGCCGCCGTCGGTTCTGGTCGAGTCGGGAGCCTGGTAGTTTACCTGGTTGAGAAGGTTGAACGCCTCGCCGCGGAAGTCGAGTTTCGTGGCTTCCCAGCCCAAGCCGAATTGCTTATGCAGGCCGATGTCCAGTTGGGAAAACGCAGGCGTACGTGCTGCATTTCGGGGGGCATTTCCGATCGGCTGACTCGTGTCTGTCGGCAAGGTTACTGTCGTCGTGTTCAGATAGCCGGTTAATGAAGTTGCTGTCTTTACCCACTGCGATCTCGGCGCAACTGGATTGCCGTTCATATTGGGGCGCTGCGAAAACAGAGTTCCGGATGAGGCCGCGCCGGCCGTTAGGGCAAACGCGTACGAGGGGTAGTTCGTTCCTGAAGGCACATAACCTCCAGCCGAGTAGGTCAGGTTGATCGGCAAGCCACTGGTTGCAGTGTGGATGGCCGTGAACTGCCAGTTTCCCATCGCGCCATTCAGGAGCTTGTTTGAGGAGCCTCCGAAGCGCTGCCCTTTTCCGAAAGGCAGATCGTACAAGACGGTCGTGGTGTCGGCCAGGGGCTGGTCATAACCAGATCGGCCGCGGTCCATATTGGGGTTCTTGAAGTTCACGAAGTTTGTGTCGCCGTTGTTGTTCTCGAGCGTGCCCGAAGCGTTGTCGATGCCATGGGACCAGGTGAACGAGTTCAACAGGTAAAGTCCGTTTGCGGCGCGATGTTCCAGTTTGGTCTGCAGCGCGTGATAGATCCCGCTGCCACCGCCGAAGGTGGCTTCAATACCGGCGAAGTTCTGAATCGGACGCCGCGCCTGCACCGTCAGGCACTGCGTTGGGTTTACGGTGCAGGCAGTGGAATTCGGCGCCGCCTCGTTGTAGTCCGCCAGCACCGGGATGTGCTTTGTTGCTACGCCGACATAAGCAACATCGAGAACGGTGTTCTGGTTAAGCTTCTGCTGCGCGGTCACGTGCCAGGCTTCGGCATAGCCGGTTGGGTCGTTTTTCGGCTCGTAGTGCGGTTGCGCCATCAGAGGGTTGTAATCCGCAGCGGTGGTAAAGCCACTTACGTAGCCATTCATGGTGGGGTTGAAGCAGCTCGCCGGGTTAAAGACGGCATTGCCGGCAGAGTTGTTGGGGCAAAGGGGCTGACCACCGATGGCCGTTGGCGCTACCTGATTTACCTGCGCGTCAAAGGTAAAAGGAGGATTGTAGACCAGGAGATTCTCGCCACCCTCGCGTACAAAGTGGAAGTAGCTGATGCCATAGCCGCCCCGGACTACCGTATTTGGCAGCGCCTGATAGGCAAAGCCGACGCGCGGCGCCCAGTTGTTTGTCTGCATGTTCACGAGGGCGCGATTGGAGATGGAACCCGACGAGGCAGAAATCAGCTGTCCTGTCGCGGGAGAGGTGTTGGGATCGAAGTTGGCCAGTTCGTTGTTCTGCTCATACTCCGGTGATCCAAGCTCGTAGCGCAGGCCAAGGTTCAGTGTAAGCCGGCCGTTCACCCGCCAGTCGTCCTGTGCGTACCACTGTTGCAGCCACTGTTCGATGTTGGCGATGTGGGTGTTGTTGAGTTCATAGTGGCTGCGCGCGCCGAAGAGGAAATCGGTCAGGCCGTACGCCTGGTTGGCCAAAGTGTTGCTGACGCCGCCCGTTGGCTTGCTGAAGGTGCCCGAATACACGTCGTTTCCATATTTCGGATGGAAGTCGTCGTCTGCCACGATGATGTACTGATACTCATAGCCGAACTTGAGGCTGTGAGCGCCGCGCAGCCAGGTGTAGTTTACCTTGGGATCGATGACATACGGGTTCTGCATGTTCGGACTCGTCGTCTGCCGTCCGAAGTTGCTGAAGTTGTTGACGGCCTGCGTGTTGAGCGGACCCACCACGCGCGGATCGGTAGGGATATTGGGAATGCCGACTGCCGCGAGCATGCTGGGCTGTCCGATGAAGGGAGGAGTCTTCTCGCCGTTCATCCACGTGAAGGCGATGCGCGCATCGAGCAGTGTGTTATTCGTCGGCATGTAGGTTGCGCCTGAGGCGACCTGCTCGTCGTAGATCGTTACGACAGAATTGGAATTGCCGCCATCGATACCGGGAAGGTTCGGCGGATCGAAGATATTCACATTGCGAACGCTGAGGCGGGCGAATGTATTGAGCTTCGGAGTGAGATAGGCGTCGTAGCGCACGTCGCCCTTGTCATCTTGCAGCGAACCGCGGGGCAGAGAAACATAGTTGTTTGTAGCTGAATTCACGTTGGGCAGCGGCAGATTTGACAGTACCAGCGGCGCCAATGTATTCGCGGGAATTGGCACTTGGGTAAAGCCTGTGGCAGTCACGGGGTAGACTACGCCGGTGAGGGGATTCATTACGGGATATGGGAAGTATCCCAGCCTTTGGTTGGCGTCTGGAATTGTCGCCGTCGCCAGCGCACGCGTGACTCTCCGCTCTCCCTCATAATCGACAAAAAAGAATTGCTTGGCATGCAGGAACGGCAACTTGACCGGGCCGCCAAACGTCGCTCCGAACTGATTCTGCTGGTAGGTTGGCTTCTGATATTGACCAGTCAGCGTGTTCTTGGGCGGCAGAAACGGCCCAATGGCGTTCAACGAAGTGTTGCGGACGTACTCCCAGGCGTCGCCGTGGAATTGGCTCGTGCCGCTGCGCGTTGTTGCGTTGACCACGGCTCCGATGACACGGCCGTACTCGGCGCTGTAGTTGTCGGTGACCACCTTGAACTCGCTCAGCGCATCCGGCGATGGCTGAACAGTCTGGTTTGAAAAGCCCTGGTTGTCGGTCCCATACAGATTGTTGTCCAGACCGTCGAGGATAAAGTTGTTCATTTCGCTGCGCTGTCCGTTGGCGTTGAAGGACGAGTCGCGATTGGAGAGCGTCTGGTTCTCAAGGTATGACTTGCGGACGCCGGGAACCAGCAGCGCCAGATCGGCATAGGAGCGGCCATTCAACGGAAGACCGACCATCTCCTGCTGCCCGACAACCTCGCCGCGGTCGCTGGAGTCCGTCTCAAGCACGGCAGCCGCGCCCGACACCGTGATGGTATCCGTTGCGCCACCGACCTCGAGTACCAGGTCCACACGCTGGCGGGCGCCGACGGTTACCGTGAAGTTGTCGGTGTGAGCGGTCTTGAATCCGGCGGCTTCGGCGCTC
>CAZHKN010000012.1:0-29948 GCA_964532725.1 uncultured Occallatibacter sp. | reverse complement strand
CTCAGTGTGTAGTCTCCCGGCTTGACCGATCCAAACTCAAAGTTCCCCTGGTCGTTGGACAAGAGAGATTGCTGAGTGCCAGTTGCCCGGCTGGTCAGCACAATTGTGCCCTTGGCGAGCGCGGCTCCGCTGTGATCGCGCAGTGTGCCCAATACGCTGGCGGAGTCGTACTGGGCGGCAGCTTGCAACAAGACGGCGAGAAACAGGCCGAGGATGAGGGGAACATGCCTGATGAGCGGTTTGGACAAGCTTGGCACGAACCTGCGCAACTGGCGGAAAGTTTCACAACGATGCATGAACACGATTAGTTCTCCTAAGGACAGGCGTGGAACCTATCTGGAGAACACGGTACAAGCAGCATCGGTTCAAAACTAGGTGTTTCCCCGGTGGAGGACGTCTCCATCCCGGACCGCCTGACAGCCTGCCATTGCAGGATCTTATGCTTGTTGACCTATTTTCCGGTTGCGGGCGCCAGCATTCATTAAACTTTCATCTAACCGCAACCGGCTCTACCCCTGTACTTTACACGGGGTAAGGTCGCTCCTCCCGCAATGGATGGATATCCTGCATCCTCTTGCAGGCCTTTTGTTTACATGGCATTCATCGCGCCTGCTTATGGTGAATTTATCCCCGCGATTCTTCCACCTGGCAAGTAGGCCGGGAGTGGGCTGAGGAACTTGTCTCAGGCAAGACTCCAGGACGGAGAAGAGTGTCTATGTCGGCTCCCATCGTCGCACCGGCCCACATTGAAGATACTCAAGAACTCACTGCGCCATTGATCTCCCATGATCCGCGCTGGCAACTTGCGCAGAGGATTGTGGCGAGCAAGAGCTTCGCCAAGTCTTCATTTCTGACCAGCTTCCTGCTGTATGTCTGCGATCGGGAACTCCGCGGAAGGGCCTTCGAGATCACTGAGCATCAGATTGGCATTCACGCTCTCAGACGCCCCGTGACCTACAATCCAGGCGAGGATAATATTGTCCGTAATTATGCGCGCCTCCTGCGCAAACGCCTGGACGAGTATTTCAGAACCGAGGGCAAGCAGGAGATATTGCGAATAAGCATTCCGCGTGGCAAGTATGTCCCGGTTTTCTACGAAGGCGAAAAAGGTCAAGAGCTCCCCGAACCATCCTTGATAGCCTCCGGGATATCCAGCGAAACAGAGATCGAGGAGGCGATCAGCTTTTCCCAGCCAATATGGGCGCCTTTCTCAAAGCTGGGCCACCGTACGATCACCCTGCTTTTCGTTTTTCTGACGCTGGCTGTGGCGCTTGCGGCTGCATGGTTTGGTATGCGGCACTTCTACCACAGGTCCGGCACTCTCTCTCATCAGCTATGGGCTGGGGTCTTCAATTCGGAGCGCGATACCCTGATCGTGCCTGCGGACAGCGGCTTTGGAATACTTCAAAATCTTACCCAGCGTCCTGTTCACTTGGGCGATTATGTGAATGGCGTGTATCTTTCCCGGATAACTCCCATTCCCGGCGTTGACTCCCGCAACCTGAACGACCTGAGCACACAGCGCTACACCAGCGTCGTCGATCTCAACATTGTGTCAAGCCTCTCGCGTTTGCCCGAGCTGGTTTCCGACCGCTTCGCGATCCGCTATGCGCGCGATCTGCGCATGGAAGATCTCAAACACTCCAACGCTATTTTGCTAGGTTCCCAGCACACCAACCCATGGGTTGAGCTCTTCGAGAAGGATATGAATTTTGCGCTGGAGTATGAGCCGGAAGTCGACGACTCCACCGTATTGAACAGGCACCCCCTTCCCGGCGAGAACGCCGTGTATAAAAACGCATGGGCTGATGACTCGCACCGGACCTACGCCGTACTCGCTTATCTCCCAAGCCTGGATGGAATGGGCCACGTAATTCTTGTAGAGGGGCTCAACATGGCGGGAACACAGGCCGCCGCCGACTTCCTGCTGAATGATCGGACCATTTCCCCGATTCTCAAGAAAGCGACACGAGCGGACGGGACTCTTGAGCCGTTTGAGTTGCTCCTTGAGACGAACAGTATTGGCGCCAATGCACCCGAAGCGCATGTTGTTGCTGAGCGCTATGACGGGTCGCTGCAGCAATGAAGATTTGGGAGCATCAATTACGCGACATTCCATCCAACCGGTTGCCGAATTAGCTGAAGCTCAGAACTGGTATGAGAGCTGGATGGCCCACGGGAAACCGTTACTTGGCGGCGAACTGTTCTGGAGAGGCATCGAAGATTTGTTTGTGCTCTCGCGGCCTGCCCGATCTTTTATACCAGCGAGATTGTTAGTGTAGCGCAGCGGGAGAGGTAGATATCTGCCCGCCGCCGTAGCCGTCGGGGGTGTGGAGCCGATTTCGCCGGACTATCCTTTCCCCACTTCGAGCAGGCCCATTCCTCCCTTGGTGCAACTCAAAGGCGGCGAGTTCGGTGTGCGCAATTCGGCCGCCGCGCATCTCCAAAGCACACTTTCTCTCTGGTATCTGCGCAGCAACTCCGAACTACAGCAGGATGGCGACACCGGAGGGACGGTTGCTTCGGAACAGTCGAGCAACCGCTATGGAGTTGAGTGGGCCAACTACTACACTCCGACGGAGCATCTGATCTTTGACCTGGATATGGCGGATTCTCGCGCCCAATTTACTCAGATCGACCCGGATGACGCAGCCTTCATTAACCCCAACGCGGCGAATGGCCTGTCGTATCCTGAACAACTCCCGGGCGGAAAGCATGTGCCGGAAGCTGTTGGAACGGTGATTTCATCGGGCATTACACTGCACGATTACAGAGGCTTTACATCAACTATTCGCCTGCGCTACTTTGGCCCGCGCGATCTGACGTCAGATGGAATCAATCGCTCAAACGCGACATTATTGATCAATGCGGGCGGCAGCTATCGATTCAACAAGAGATGGCGTATCACGGCTGATCTTTTGAATCTGCTCAACCGCCGCAATGACGACATTACCTACTCCTATATCTCGCGAATAACGCCTTCAGGCACGGCGACATTCACAAACGTTTACCATCCGGCCGAACCGTTTCAGGTGCGATTCTGGCTGGAAAAATCCTTCTAAGATATCCCGCGGTGAATGTGGTCCGGCAAGTGAGTGGCAGCATCATCCGTCCGATGTCAGCGAACCCTTGTTCCTGGCAGCTTCTCGGGGGCGAGGGCACGCGAATGTTTTTTAGTGCCTACGCCGGTGTACCGTTTTTTGACTGCATCCAGCGCATGCTGAGGTACCGTCTTCACAAGCCGGCCATGTTGGACGCCCTTGAGTCCAATCAACCGGTCGGCAAATTGATCGACCTCGGCGGCCTTGCCGTGCACGATCAGTACCTCCAGGCAGGAATCGTGGTCCAGGTGAGCATGACTTGTTGAAACAACCAGTGCATGATGCTGGTGCTGCAATTGGGTGAGCTTTTCTCCTACTCCGTGCGCATGATGGTCGTAGATGAGTGTGACAGTTCCGACAACGATGGCACTGGGATCTGAGGTTCGCTTTCCCACGAGCCGGTCGCGAATCAGATCGCGAAAAGCTTCCGACCTGTTGGTATATCCACTCTTGCCCATCCATTGGTCGAATTGCTTCAGAAGATCTGAATCCAGCGCGACGCCGATCCTCCTTAAAACGCCCACATGCACCCCCGAGGACAACTATAAACTGCATTTCTCCTGCTGGCCCTATGTCCTCTTCGCAAATTGCCCGCTCACATAATCCCAGTTAAGAACCTGATAGAAAGCCTTCACATAGTCAACACGCTTGTTCTGGTACTTGAGGTAGTAGGCGTGTTCCCACACATCTACTCCGAGAACCGGCTTGTGTCCAACGGTAGGTGGGCTGTCCTGGTTGGGTGTGGTCTCGATCGCCAGAGTCCCATCCGGCAGTTTGACCAGCCATGCCCAGCCGCTGCCAAAAACGCTCAGTGCCGCGGCAGCCAGCTTGTCTTCAAACGCGGAGAACGAACCGAACTTCAAGTCAATTGCCTTGGCCAGTTCGCCAATGGGCGCGGTTGCCGATCCACTGGCAGGCTTGCCCAGCGTCGGCCACCAGAATGAGTGGTTGGCGTGGCCTCCGCCCTGATTGCGGACAGCAGTTCTCGCGGCCTCAGGCAGTAAGTTCAGGTTTGCCACCAATTCGTCTACCGACTTGCCCGCAAGCTCTGGGTGGGCGGCAACGGCGATGTTCAAATTGTTCACATGCGCTTGATGGTGTTTGTCGTGATGCAGGTGCATGGTTGCCGCGTCAAAGTATGGCTCCAGGGTATCGTAAGCGTAGGGCAGCGGAGGCAAAATAAATGGCCCGGTTGGCGCTGGATGTGGGGTTGCTGGAGCAGCGGCTTGGCTGGCAGACGATGCTTGAGGGTGCAATGTTTCGGCCAATAGCAGCGCACTTGCCGCGCAGCCCAGATGCTTGATTGCGGTTCTGCGGTTCATCATGATGGGGAATGCCTCCTATCGAGTGGATGTTCTGCGACAGCAAATGCTTGCGCTAACTTGGCCACTAATTCTGATTCTATGACCTTCGGATCATTTGCTAGGGAACCTCTGCACATATGCATGATTTCGTAGCGAGGAAGCGGCTTGCGATCATTTCCTCGTTTGGTGCAGTTTGCAGCGGCAAACGGCGGGACTCATCTGGTATTTTTTTGGTTTCTGGAGGCCGTTATCAGCCCGCAGAGGCCCTAAGTCCCTTGCGGAGCCAGCCGGTTGCAGTGTTGGTACAGGTTCGCCAGCGCGAAGGCCGCGCACAGCCACTGGTGATTTTTCCAGATGGAGCGATAGCGCACCTTTGTAAATCCGAAGACACGTTTGAGAATGCGGAAAGGCCACTCCGCCTTCGCTCTCATGTGGGCCTTGGTGGTGTTCTTGTGTTTGGCTTCTTCATCCACTCAGGGTCGCGCTTGCCGCTGGAGTTCTTGGTCGATGAGGGCGCATGAATAATCGTCGCGTCGACGATGGCGCCGGTCGAGATGCGGATGCCCTTCGTCTCCGGATAGCGATTCACCGTGTCCAGCATCTGGCCGCATAGATCATGCTCTTCGAGCAAGTGACGGAAGCGAAGGATGGTTGTCTCATCCGGCGCAGCGGCTACGCCAAGATCTACTCCGGCAAAGCGTCATAGCACAGGCGATTCATAGAAGGCTTCTTCCATCCCAGGGTCTGACAAGCTGAATCACTGGTGCAAAAAGTAGGTCCGCAGCATAATCTCCAGGCCCACAGACTGACGGCCATTGCCCACCCTGGGGTAATGAGGCTCAGCCAAAGCCAGCAGCTCAGACCACGGAACCACCTGGCTCATCTGGTCAAGAAGCAGCTCCCGCTTGCTCTTGCGGCCATGCTTCTCAAAACTCGCCTGCGATGCCAGTGCCTGTTGAATCCGCGCCATTCGCTTCATGCTTATAGTTTATTCAAATATGACGCGGGTTGCTGACTTGTGCAGAGCTTCCTTAGATCCGCTACCGGCAACGCTAATTCCGAAGATCATTTTGCCGTAACTTCACGATAAGGGAGGGGTGAGGCCCAATCTTTTTGTCACTTACATCTCGAAGACGAAGCCGGTGGGTGTGCCCCAGAGGTTGCGGGCGCGGTCTTCGTAAAAGACACTGAACTCGATGCCGCCAAGGTCGAAGTCGAAGAGCGGAACGCGGTCGAAGCTGCCGTCGCCGCGTAGCGAGTATTCGTCGCCACCGCAGTCGAGCATCAGCGTGTCCAGATGCGAGAGCCGCTCGGGGTGCGTGAGCAGCAGGCAGCCTACGGCGAATGCGCCGAGCGCGAACTCATTGGTGGCCATCAGCACGCGGGCGCGGCGAGCAGAACAGCCGCGATAAAGCAGGCCGAGTTGAGCAGCGATAACCAGAACGTCGTGGTTGTGCTGCTGCCCGGCAATGATGCGTTCGGCCAGCGCGGAGCGCTCGGATTGCCTGAGAAACTTGGCGCCCAGGCGGTCGGTGATGCGGTTGGAGAAGCGACGGGTTTCGGCAAGGAGATCGATGACTTTCTGCACGGCCTCGCCGTAGGTGTGGGCCACGCTCTGCCAACGCGGAATGGCGAACCAGTCCTCTGCGCCGTCGGGGAGGGTGCGGCGGGCCAACTTCTCCATCGGGTTATGCAGACCGGGAAAAAGATTACGCAACGCGGTGCTCTGGGCCTCGATGGGGCGCACCCGGTAGGTAGCCGGATATTCGCGGCGGGAGAGAGCCTCTTCTTCCTTGTATTTTTCGCTGATAGTGAAGCGCTGGATGATCTTTTCGACTGAAGAGGTGATCTCCGTTTGCAACTTCTCCTGAAGGTCGAGGACCATGCGGGCGCTATGTTCATCGAGCTTTTCGAGAGCAAGCCGCAAGCCACGCTGCAGCGAATCGTTCAGGGAGTCGCGTAGCCGTTCGGTTTGTTCGGGGGTGACATTCCCTGAAAGCGCCAGCGGGATGACGTGATGCGCCTTGGCCATGTTTCCTTCATCTGCGGAATCGATCCAGAAATTGCTCCGGTCATCGAATATATCGGCAAAGTTGAGTATTTCTATAGTTTTGCCTCCGGCTGGCCGAACTTGATAGCGCGGGACTAGAATGGTGCGGTTGCAAAGCGGAGGATGTATGAAGTCTGCAAATCGCCAGCGTGCGGCGGCGCGATTGAGCGCCTGTCTGTTTCTGTTTTCAGCCATTGTTTTTTCCACTGCGGTTGCCCGCGCGCAGGACGCCGCGGACGAAAAGAAAATCAACGACACAATTGCCAAGATGACGCTGGAGGAAAAGATCCAGATGCTCTCCGGCTCGAGCATGATGGCATCAACCGGCTTGCAGCGGCTGGGCATTCCGGCCTTCCGGATGAGCGACGGGCCGGTCGGCGCGCACGTGCCTCCGCCTTCGACGGCCTACGCTGCGGGGATTGGCCTGGCGGCAAGCTGGGACCGCGACCTGGCAGTCGAGATTGGAACCCAGATTGGCCGCGACGCGCGCTCGCGCGGGGCAAATTTTCTACTCGGACCGGGAGTGAATATTTACCGCGCGCCACTGAACGGGCGCAACTTTGAGTATTTTGGCGAGGACCCGTTTCTAGCCGGCGAAACAGCCGTCGGATATATCAACGGCGTGCAGTCGCAAGGGGTGAGCGCGACGATCAAGCACTACGCGGCGAACAACAGCGAATATTTCCGGTTTACATCGGATTCGGTAGTGAGCGAGCGGGCATTGCGGGAGATTTATCTGCCTGCCTTTGAGGCGGCGGTGCGCAAGGCCCATGTGGGTTCAATCATGGACTCGTATAACTTTCTGAACGGCGAGCACGCGACGCAGAATTTCCACCTCAATGTGGAGATTGCCAAGCAGCAGTGGGGCTTTGACGGAGTTATGATGTCGGACTGGACGGCAACCCACGATGGCGTGGCCGCGGCCAACGGCGGGCTGGACCTGGAGATGCCGTTTGGCGTGTATATGAATGCGCAGGCGTTGCTGCCGGCGGTGAAGGCGGGGACGGTAAAAGAGTCGGTGATTGACGACAAGATTCGCCGGCTGTTGCGCGCTGGCTACCGTTTCGGCTGGATCAATCAGGACGGGACCGGGCACGCTCAGCTAGATGCGTCGATTCCCCGCTATAACCAGCAGGGGCGCGTGGCGGCTCTGCATGGAGCGGAAGAGGGAATTGTCCTGCTCAAGAACAAGGGCAATCTGCTGCCGCTCGATCCGGCGAAGGTGAAGACGATTGCGGTGATCGGTCCAGACGCATTTCCGGCGATCCCGACGGCCGGAGGCAGCGGACAGGTTCCGGCATTCAGCGATGTGAGCGCGCTGAAGGGGATCAGCGACCGGCTGGGGTTGAAAGCCAACGTAGTCTATGACCGCGGCGTGCCGAAGCTCTCGGTGCTGGCCATGCGCTCGGGCTTCAGCCTGTTCGGGGACAAGTTTGTTCCCGGACTCACGGTTGAGACCTTTGACAACGACAAGTTCACGGGAACGCCGGTTGCAACGCGTACGGAGACAACGGCCAACTCCGGCCAGAATATGTTGGACAATCCAGACATGCTGGAGATGCTGGACACCATCACTGCCGACCAGATGGCAGCCTTTATGAACATGAACGGGGCACCACGCTTTCCGCGTTGGACCGGATACTATTTCGCCCGCGCGCCGGGCAAGTTTGTGGTCTTTGTTGAGAACCAGGGCAGGTACCGGCTTCTGGTTGATGACAAAACTCTGATCGACCACAGCGAGATTCCGAAGTTTGCCTTGGCGCAGCGGGAGATCGAACTCGCTCCGGGGCCGCACAAGGTGGTTCTGGAAGTACTCGGAACCCCGCAATTCGGCGAGGGGACGACCCGGATTGGGGTAGCGCAGAAGGACGCTCTTGTGAACCAGTCAGCGATTGATTTGGCGAAGACGGCGGATGCGGTGGTTGTGGCCGTGGGCTACAACCCGGATATCGAGACCGAGGGCGCGGATCGCGAGTTTCACCTGCCGCCGGGACAGGAAGAACTGATCGAGAAGATCGCGGCGGTGAATCCCAATGTGATTGTGACCGTTACCGCCGGAGGCAGCGTGGACGCATCGCGCTGGGTGGATCAGGTGGCCGGACTCATCCAAAACTGGTATCCGGGACAGGAGGGTGGAACCGCGCTGGCCGAGGTATTGTTTGGCGATGTGAACCCATCGGGGCGGCTGCCAATCAGTTGGGAGCGTAAGCTCGAGGACAATCCCTCGTTTGCGTACTACTATCCAACACCGGGAACGCTGAAGATTCCCTACAAGGATGATGTTTTTGTCGGCTACCGGGGATATGAGCACAACGGAGTCAAGCCGCTTTTCCCGTTCGGGTACGGCTTGTCGTACACCAGCTTCAAGTATGCGGGACTAGCCATCTTACCGGGATCAGCTGCAGGAACCTTCGAAGTTAGTTTTGATGTCACCAACACGGGCAGCAAGCCGGGGGCCGACGTAGCGCAGGTTTATGTCAGCGAAGACAAGCCGCAGGCAGCGCGTCCACCACAGGAGCTGAAAGGTTTTGCCCGCGTAGCTATTAACCCCGGCGAAACTCGTCGTGTAACCGTGCCACTCAGCCCGCGCAGCTTTAGCTGGTACGACGAAAAGGCCGCCGCCTGGCGCGCAGACGCAGGTACATTCACAATTCACGTGAGCCGTTCATCGGCTGATCCGCAACTGGAAGGCAAGATCACGCTGGCAAATAAGATTGTGCAGCCGGTCAAGTAATTCAGCCAACAGCCCTGGCGGAGCGGCGAAAAAGCCGACCCGCCAGGTTAAATTCCCTTCCCTGCGGTAACCATTCAGCAAAATAACTCGTCTAACCCGCACAGATTGATGCAACAGGCCTCCCCATTGCAGTTCTGCCAAAGTTTATTGACTTGAGTTTTCAACAGCTAACTTGATTTACGGGAAGAAGATTTTCCCGGCTTGGGGTTCTGCTGTATTGTGTGGAGACAGACCGAGAAAATCGGTTTCTGCCGGGAACGGGCGGCGGGAGCCGCAGCTTTGTGAATCCAAACCGAGTGTGAGCGGCAGCTAAACGGGCAGTTCACAGAAACATTTCTAAAAAAATCGCTTTCAACAGCAACTTTTCCGCCACGGAGGGGTTGCCTGCAAAGAAAGGATCCAAGGATACCTCTATGCGTCAGTTGCGTGTTCTCACTCTCCTCGTACTAGCCTGTGCATTGTTTTCCGTCCCGGCTCTGCTGGCCCAGACCCAGGCTTCCGCGGTGCGTATTGTCAATCCAATTGACGAAAAGCATCTGGTAACGCTCAAGGGGTTTACCCATCCGCTGGCCAACGCCAAAAATGATCGCGGAGCGGCCCCGGACGACATGCCGCTGGAACGGATCCACCTGACGCTGAAACGCAGCGCCAGCCAGGACGTCGCGCTACGCCAGTTGATCAGCGAGATGCACCAGCCCGGCACGGCCAGCTACCACAAATGGCTGACGCCGGAGCAGTTCGGCAAGCAGTTCGGCCCCTCGGACGAGGATATTGCGACGGTAAGCACCTGGCTCAGCAGCCATGGCTTCAGCGTGACCAAGGTGAACCCCGGCAAGCAGACGCTGGAGTTCACGGGCAACGCGGGGCAGTTCCGCTCGGCCTTCCATGCGCAGATTCATAAATACCAGGTGGATGACGAGACGCATTATTCCAACTCGAGCGACCCGCAAATCCCCGAGGCCCTTGCGCCGGTGGTGGGCGGATTTGTTTCGCTCAACAACTTCCGTGCCAAGAGCTATGTGAAGTCCCTGGGCGAAGCCAACTACAGCCCCAAAACCGACAAGGCCAAGCCGCTGTGGACAACCGGCACCTCCGGCAATCTGACCTACCAGGACAACTTTATCCTTTCGCCGGGAGACTATGCGATTCAATACGACATCAAGCCACTGTATACCGCGGGCATCACCGGCGCCGGCCAGACTATCGCCATCGTCAACGACTCCAATATCAACATAGCCCGCGTGAATGCGTTCCGCACCCTCTTCGGATTGCCGGCGAATCCTCCGCAAGTGATCGTTGACGGCAACGATCCTGGCGTAGACGGCATCAACAACCCCGATGGCCCGAACTTCGACTCAGTCGAGGCGTATCTGGATGTCGAGTGGTCTGGAGCGGTTGCCCAGAACGCAACCATCGATCTGGTTGTGGCTGCGGATACGGCTCTGGAAAATGGCCTGATCCTGGCGGCGGAACATGCAGTCTACGGCAACATTGCGCCGGTGATGAGCTTGAGCTTCGGCAACTGCGAAGCGAACCTCGGCACCAGCAACGCCTTCCTGAGCAATCTTTGGGAGCAGGCTGCCGCGCAGGGCATTACGGTGATGGTCTCCACCGGAGACTCCGGCTCAGCCGGTTGCGACGACGACAATACCCAGTACTACGCTGTCCTCGGTCAGGCAGTCAGCGGCTTTGCCTCCACGCCTTTTAACGTGGCTGTAGGCGGAACAGATTTCTATTACAGCGATTACAACGCCACCTCGGCCTCCACGCTGGACACTCAACTTGCCAGCTACTGGAATACAACGCTGAGCAACAGCACGCCAGAGGTTTCCATTCTGGGTGTAATCCCCGAGCAGCCGTGGAATAATAGCCAGTTCGGATTGAATATTTTCAGTGTCTATTCGCCGAGTAATCTCGCAACATCTATCTCCGGCGGCAGCGGCGGCGCCAGCAACGCGGCTCTCAACACGAATACAACGCCGACGGGATATCCCAAGCCGGTCTGGCAAACCGGATCGGGCGTGCCCTCAGACGGTGTTCGCGATCTGCCGGACGTTTCGCTCTTTGCCTCCAGCGGCATCAATGACAGCTACTACCCGATTTGCGCTACCGACGGCGATTGCCAGCCTGTCGCGAGCGGAGACACAGTCCAGATCTTCGGCGTGGGCGGCACCTCGGCCTCTACGCCCGCTTTTGCCGGCATCATGGCGCTGGTCAATCAGAAGTACGGAGCACAGGGCCAGGCGGACTTTGTGCTGTATCCGCTCAAGACGCAGTACCCGGCGGCCTTCCATGACGTCACGAACGGAACCAATTCGGTACCTTGTGCTATAACGTCACCCAACTGCATCACCGCGATTCCCAGCTCACTTGGCTACGTTATCGACGATCCCACATTTGGCACGGCGACAGAAGGCATGATTGGCACAGGCACCACGCCGGAATACAACGCGGCTGCGGGCTATAACCTGGCCACAGGCCTGGGGACCATCGACGCCAATGTATTGGTAACGGACTGGAATAAGATCGCTTTCGCCGCTTCAGCAACCACTGTTACCGTGACGCCTGCGAACAACGTCGCGCTCAGCGCCATTCCTCACGGAAGCAGTGTCACATTCAGCGGCACCGTTACCGGCACTGGAACGCCGACGGGGGATGTTGGCATTCTGACCAGCAGTACCGACCCGGTCAACGGCGGGCAGGCCTTCTTCACGCTGGCCAGCGGCGCATATTCCGACACCATCACTTGGCTACCAGGTGGCAGCTACAACGTTTGGGCGCAGTACGGGGGCGACTCGAAGAATGGCCTGAGCAACTCCACGCCGGTGGCGATCACCGTCATCCCGGAAGCGAGCAGCTTGTGGCTCAATGTTCTGAACCCGGTCAGCGGTGGTTCGCCGACCATCGTTCCGTCCGGAACGACTGGTATCCCGTATGGGACGCAGATCACGCTGAGCGCGCAACCTTCCCCTCAGACGGACACCAACTTTGAGAGCTGCTTTACCGGCGCAAGCAGCGGTTGCCCCAACTTTGGCATACCAACTGGAACCGTGACCTTCAAAGACGGCAGCACGACGCTGAACACGGCCATTATCAACGCTGAAGGCGACGCTGAATATTACAACCCAACAACCTATAACGTTGGCTCACACTCCATCACCGCGAGCTACAGCGGCGATGCGAGTTACGGCGCCAGCTCGGCCGCCGCAAGCACCTTCACCATCGTGCAGACCACGCCCACGGTCTTCCTTACGACCATCTCCGACAGCAACTCCGGATATAGCGTTCCGCAAGGTGTGGCCACCCCGTTGACGATTCTCGTGGAAGGCTTCGGTAATGGAGCAGCGCCAACAGGCACAATAACCATCACAGGCGCTCCCTCGGGAACCCCTGCCACGGCAACCCTGAGCGCCGGTGTTGATCCCAATTTTGGGGTTACAGTGGGCGCTGCTACGATTGTGATTCCGGCAACCGCGGGCGTTGGAAATTACACCATCGGCGCCAGCTATGCGCCGGACAGCGCCTCCGCCACAAACTACACATCTGCCTCAGCCGCATCCATTGGGCTATCTATCACCGGCACGAGCGGAATTACCACCACCACCACCGCGACAGCTTCTCCGTCGGCCCCCTCGCCCAATTCAGCGGTTACCATCAGCGGCACGGTTACGGCAGCCAGCGGCGCGGCTCCGACCGGGACAGTCTACCTTTTGGTAGGCGCGCTTGATCCGAGCACGGGTGGGAACAGCCCGACCTATTTCGGCCCGAGCACTACACTGACAGCGGGCAGTGGAAAATCGTCCACCTATTCCTTCGTCTTCAACAGCGGGGGCTTCCTGCAGGGCGCGAACCAGTTCACTGTTCTTTATGGCGGCAGCAGTTCGGATTTGTCGTCCTCCGCTTATATCAGCATCTCTAACCCGCTTTCGGACTTCACGCTGACTCCAGCGAAGACGATTGTGCCGATCAGCGTGAGCGGTAGCGCAACGAACACTGTCAACGTCTCGTCGGTGAATGGTTTCAGCGGCGCGGTCAACCTCACCTGCACGGCAGCGACGGGCATCACCTGCACGATTCTCCCCACCTCGGAGACCCTAACCAGCGGCAGCAGCAGTACCGCAACGCTGACTATCAATGCAGGAGCCAGCACTCTGAACGGAAACTACAATGTGCTGATCACAGGCACTGACTCCACAGGAGAATATGTTCACACTCTAACTGTTACCGCAGTAGTAAGTGGGGCAACTGCCAGCGAGGGCAGCTTTACCCTCAGCAACAGCGGCAGCATCAACATAGTGGCGGGGGCAGCCACCGGCAACACCTCCGCTATCTCCGTCCTCTCGTCGGGAGGGTTTACCGGCTCGGTTGCTTTGACCTGCGCTCCGAACAATCCTCCCAGCGGAGCTACCCTGCCGACCTGCACAGTTACTCCGTCAGTCAGTATTGAGGGAACCGTGGCAGCGACTGCGACGCTCACTATCGCCACATCCTCCTCGACTACAGCCGGAACATACACCTTTGCGGTTACCGGCGTCTCCGGCACCATCACACAGACAACCAACGTGACGGTCGCGATCGGCGTGCCTTCGTTCACCCTGCCAGCCGCCAGCAGCCTCAGCTTCACGGCCGGCGCAACCACCGGCAATACGGCAGCTATTACGGTGACGCCCACCAACGGGTTCACCGGCACAGTCACTCTGAGTTGCGCGGTGAGCAGCCCAAGCGGCGCAACTGACCCGGCAACCTGCTCGATTCCGTCGTCTGTGACCATCAGCGGAACGGCCGCGCAAACGGCCACGCTGACCATCAACTCAACTGCCCCAACCACAACCACAACAATGAACCAGGAGAAGAAGTTCTTCTGGCCAACGGCAGGTGGAACGGCGCTGGCGCTGGTCTTCCTCTTTGGTATTCCTGCCAAGCGGCGTAAATGGCTGGCTCTCTTTGGCCTGCTGGTTATGCTTGCTACTGGGGCGGTGGTTGGCTGCGGCGGCGGCGGCGGCAGCGGTTGCACCTCGAACTGCACCACCACCAGTGGCGGTACCTCGACCGGCGCTTATGTCTTCACGGTGACTGCGACATCCGGCAGCATCACGCAGACTACAACGGTGACGGCGAATATCACCAACTAAGTCCATTCCAACTGCAATGCACCTCGGCCCTTCCTTCGGGAAGGGCCGAGGTGTATTAGGGGCTGTTATAGCAAGCGAATGGGGTAAGAGCTACGAGGCGGTAATCAGGCTCCTGAGCGCGCGAACGGTCTTCTCTTCGTCCGCTGGCTCTTCGACCGGGGTTTCGGCAATAAAAGCGGCATGTGCGAAACGCGGGTCATTCAGCAGGCGGCGGAAAGGCTCGACACCCATGGTTCCCTCGCCGATGTGCTCATGGCGATCTAGCTTCGATCCGCGAGCGGCCTTGGCGTCGTTGCAGTGCCAGACACGAACGGCATCAAACGTAACCGTAGATGCGACCTGAGACATTGTCTCCTCGTAGCCTTCGGGAGTGACAAGGTCGTACCCGGCGACGTGGGTATGGCACGTGTCGAGGCAGACGCCGACCGGGGCCGTGGGCTTGAGCCGCGCAACCAGCTCGGCGACCTGCTCAAAGCTGCCGCCCAATGAGAACTCCGCACCCGCGGTGTTTTCAATCAGGATGTGGAAGCCGGTTCCCTGCCATGCGAGGCCGTCGATGGCGCGAGTGATGGAGTCGGCGGCAAGAGTGAGGCCTTCGTCGCGGGTGAGGCCTTTCCAGGAGCCGGGATGGAGAACCAGATACTCCGAGCCAAGCGCCAGCGCCCGCTCAATTTCTCCGCGAAATGCGGCGATGCTCTTCTGGCGAACCTCGTCGTTCTGGCTGCAAACATTGACCAGATAGCTGGTGTGGATGACCAGCGGACCGACGTCGTATTGGGCGCGCAGATCCTTCATGCGCGCGGCCTGCTCGGGGTTGACCTTGGGGGCGCGCCACATGCGCGGACTCGACGAAAAAATCTGAAAGGTGTTGGCGCCAATCTCCTGCGCGCGCAGGACGGCGTTGGATGCGCCGCCCGTGGTTCCCAGATGCACTCCGATGCGTTTTGCCATGGCAACAGTGTAACGGACGAGAGGAAGTGTGAGAACGATCTTTCTTTAACCGATTGCGGGCGGATTTGTCTCGACGGTTTTGAGGTCGATGCCCAACTGCTGGCATTTTTTGTAGAGATGGCTGCGTTCGAGCCCGAGAGCTTTGGCGGTGTTGGTGATGTGCCGGCTGTTGCGGTCCAGCTCTCGCAGGAGCTCCGCTCGCTCGAAGGACGCTACGCGCTCGGCGAGCGGTCCGCCGGCGTGGTGTGGGTTGGTGCTAGTGGCTTCGCCGGGCCTGCGGGATGGCTGCGCGGCTGGCAGAGCGAGTTCGACGGCAGCGGCGTCTACGGTGCCGTCCGCAAGCAGCAGCAGGCGCTCGACGACATTGCGCAGCTCGCGAATGTTGCCGGGCCAAGCATATTGCTTGAGCGCATCGATAGCGGATTCGGCGAAGGGGACTGGCTTCCAGCCGTTCTGCGCGCTCACCTGGCGGGCAAAGTGATCGACGAGCGCGGGCAGGTCTTCGGTGCGTTTGCGCAGAGGCGGCAATTCGACGGGAAAGACAACGACGCGATGATAGAGGTCGCGGCGGAAGCCACCGGATTCGACAAGCTGTTCGAGATTGCGGTGCGTGGCGACCACGACGCGCACATCGACAGTTGTTGATTTCTCAGCGCCGATGCGTTCGACGACGCCCTCCTCGAGGACGCGCAGGAGCTTGGCCTGCATAGCCTGCGGCATGTCGCCGATCTCATCGAGAAAAAGTGTCCCGCGGTGGGCCTGCTCGAATTTTCCGGTGTGGCGCTGGGCTGCTCCGGTGAAGGAACCTTTCTCATGGCCGAAGAGTTCGCTCTCGATCAGCTCAGCGGGGACAGCGGCGCAGTTGAGCGTCACAAATGGGCCTGCCGCCCGATTGCTTTTCTCGTGCAATGTACGCGCGACAAGCTCTTTGCCGGTGCCGGTCTCGCCATAGATGCAGACGCGGGCTTCGCTGGCGGCGACACGCTCGATTTGCGCAAGGACACGGCGCATGGTTTCCCCGGTAAATACCAGCGTATGCTTGCCGACGCGGGTGCGCAGGTCCTGATTCTCTGTTTCAAGGCGAGTGAGCTTGAGGGCGTTTTCAACCGTGACTAATAATTTTTCTGTAGAAAGCGGCTTCTCCAGAAAATCGAGCGCGCCGAGGCGCGTGGCCTTGACTGCCATCTCAATGTGCGCCTGCCCACTCATCATCACAACTGGAGCGGCGATGCCGGCTGTCTTCAGGTCTTCGAGCAGCAGGAGTCCGTCGCGGCGCGGCATGACAACATCGCTCAATATAAGGTCAAATGGCTGTGTGCGGGCAAGTTCCAATGCGCGCGCGGCGTTGTCGCAGACAACGGCCTCATGCCCCGCCAGGCGAAAGGCGCGTGAAAGCGAGGCCAGCGTGTTGGCCTCGTCATCGACAATGAGAATTTTTGCTTTGGCGCTCATGATGGGTTCTCTTCCGCTCTGGGCAAGGTGATGACGAAGGTTGCGCCTGCGCCGGGCTTGCTCTCTACTGTAATGGTCCCGCCGTGATCGGCGATGACCGATTGCACGATCGCCAGGCCCAGGCCGGTGCCATGCTCCTTGGTTGTATAGTACGGCGTGAACAGCCGCTCGCACTCTTCAGGGGTCATTCCCTGGCCGGTATCGGAGACGCGGATCTCAACTTTGTCTCCAATGGATTTTGCCGAGAGCGTCAATCTGCCGCCATCGGGCATGGCATCCATTGCATTAAGGACGAGGTTGCTCAATGCACGATGAAGGAGTTCGGGATCGGCGTTGACAGACGCTGGTCTTGATGCGAGTGCGATCTCGAATTGAATCTTTCCATCATGGATTGCTGTTGGCTCATACAGGGCGCGGACTCGTTCGATTGCATCTCTGGCATCAACGCGCTCCAGTTCCGGCCTGGGCATCTTGCTGAAGTCGCTGAAGCGGCCAATGATCGTCTTCAGGTTGGCGATCTCCATGCTGAGCGTTGCGGTGCTTTCCTGGAAGATTTCATCGAACTCATCGGCAGGCAATGCGCGGGCGCGGGTGAGGTTTTCAACAGTGAGTTGCAAGGGGAAGAGCGGGTTCTTCAACTCGTGCGCCAGGCGCCGCGCCAGCTCACGCCAGGCGGCGACGCGCTCGGTCTGGACAAGTCGCTCGCGCTGGCTGACGAGTTCGGCAGTCATGTGATTGAAGCTACGGCCAAGGACTCCGACCTCATCGCGACCGCGCACCGGCACACGTGCCTCCCAGTTGCCACCGGCTACCTCTTCGGCAGCCCGTGCAAGCTGCTCAATGGGCCGAGAGACCCGCGCGGCAATCCACAAGCTGCATAGGATGGCGAAGAGAATTCCGGCAGCAGCGACACCGTAGGCAATGTTGCGAATATGTTGCTGGGCCTCGACCATTCCTGATCGAGAGATGGAGACGTTGAGCACAGCCATCACGTTGCCTGTTGCGTTCTTGAGGGGAATTGCGGTTGCACTGACGCTCTCTTCGCGCCTGTCGGTGAGGTAAAGAATCGCGCTGGTCTGCTGGCCGCTGGCACGGGCTGCATCAACGAGAGGTTGATACCTGACCGCGCCTGGAACATCTCCATTGATACCCACGAGGCGTTTGGGGTCGAAGGCTACAAGAGCGTTCGCAGGTGCCTGCGTGGTTTGGGCTGTGTCAGTGTTTTGATTGGCTCCCGCATCGCTGTACAGAGAGACCTGCATCCCTGGAGCGACCGGCAGATCCGCAAGAAAGCTCTGATCGAGGCGCTTGCCGCCAATCAATTTCAGCGGCGCATCTGCCCCATGCACTGGAATCACCGCGAAGAGACCGAGAGCGGAGCTCCCGTCGGGCAGGTCTTCGCGCTTGAGGAAGGCAGACGGCGATGGCTGCGCGGAAGGCTCAGGGTAGCCGAAGCGCGCCGGCCACTGCGCGGAGCTGATGATGTTGCCATCGGCTCCGACAATCTCAAGGAAATCCAGTTGTGCGTCCTGGGCCAGCGTCGCTGCCTCATTGAGATACGGCGAAGCGTCATTGGACTGGGCAATCTCATACGCCATCGTACGCACACGCTCACGCGCGGCAATGCGCTCGACAGCAGCCGCCACCTCTGCGGAGCGATGCTGGAACTCACGTTGAAACTGGCTGACGAAGAGCGCGGTCTCTTCGCGGTCGCGCTGCTCAAAGACCACGCGGATACGAACGAGAACCGTCCACGCCACTGCCGCAACAGAGGCCGCTACAGTGAGCGAGAAAAGGAGCAGGAGCTTTTGACGAAGACTCATTGCGTGGCTCCGATTGCGTCGGGCGCGTCTTGCAAGGCGACATTGGCGAGCAATGGAGTGCCATCGGAGGCAAGGCGCAGATCGCGCACACGTCCGCTGACGGCGTAGGCGCGAGGAAGATAGAGCAACGGAATGAGCGTGTGGGTATCGAGAAATTCGCGTTCCTCACGATAGAGACCGGCAGGCTGGTCTGCGAGAACTGGCGATTGAACGCCTACTCCGCGCAGCATCGACGTGAGCGCGGCCTGCGGCTGGCGGGGCGCAAGTCTGCGGCGCACCAGCATCATGTCCGAGTGTTGCGAGGGCGCGGCAAGTTGCACATTGAATCCCGCTTCATGCAGGTTGAGGGCGATGCGTTGCGCGGCCAACTGCATGGTCGGATTGGCTTCGGTTGACAATAGAAGTTGTGGCGGCGTGATGCCTCCGCGCAGTTCATGTGCTTTGTTGACATCACGCTCCGTTGAGAAGAGAAACGAGTAGCCGGTGAGCGAGGCGGGCAAAAGGCTGGCGGTGATCTCGCCCTGCTTTTGAAAGATGACATTGGAGAGCGCGGCGCGATCAACGGCCAGTGCTATGGATGCGCGCAGGGTTGGATTGCCGAGAACGCCGGAGTCAGTAACGGCAAGGGCGAGTAACTCAATGGGCGGCGATGTTATGACAGTTAGGCGTTGTTCGCGGGCCTGTCGAATTTGCTCGGCAGGGACTTCGACGAAATCGGCGCGACCAAGAGTGAGATCGAGCCATTGGTCGTGAATGGATTTATGTCCATTGATTTCGATCTTGTCGATGAAGGGACGGCCTTGCCAGTAATTGTCATTGGCGATCAACGAGAAGGCAGTCGAAGGTGTTGGCGGCAATTCAAACGGACCGGTGCCAATGCAGCAGGCGGGAGTTCTGCCATCGCCCGCGTCGGTCAGATAGATCCGATAGGCGTCTTCGGCAATCAGCGCGTCGAGATTGGGCATGGGCGAGTCGCTGATAAAGACAATCGATGCGCCGGCGGGTTGCACGGTAGTCCAGGGGCAGCCGGAACCGCAGATTGCAGTCAATGCCGCAATGACATTGGTTGAGTTCAACGTTGCGCCATTGTGAAAATGCACGCCGGGGCGCAGCCAGAATTGCCAACGATGATCGTTGTTTTCAGAGGTCCAACGGATGGCGAGTGCGGGTTGGACTGTTCCGTGTTCATCGAGTTGAGTGAGTCCGTCGAGGAGGAGTTTGCGCGCCGTGCCGTCGGGGCGTTGCAGCGGGTCGCCTTCCGTCTCGACACGCAATGTGCCGCCGTAATGCGGGCGGGTGCGTGCTACGGCGGGTAGTGCACACGCTATGAGGAGAGCGCTAATTGCAAGTTGCCGTAACACGGTCCACCTCGTACTGGTCTGTTGCGCTGCGCACAACTGCATAGATGCTCTTGCCATCGGGGGCGGTCCAGAGCGCGGTGACGGTTCCGTCCATTGCGAGCGGGGCGCTGGCGGGGACTGCTTCAAGCGCCGGCAACTCATAGGCGCGCAAGCTGTCTGTGATGGCTTCGCCGGATCCGGATGCGATGATCTGCGTGCCGGCGCCGCAACCGGAGTGAAGAGCGGCGAAATCGCTGCCCCAGTCGCGCGTGCCGGTGATGGGCTTGAGCGCGTTGCTCTCGGCGAGTTGCACTTTACCGTCAATTCCACTGATGACAAGGCCCGCGCCATCAGGCCGCGGTAGCAACGCCGCGGAGTAGAATGGCGGCAGATCAACAGCGATGCTGGGAGTTACCACGCCGGTGAAGTAATTGCGGGCCGCGTTGTAGAAGGCTTTGATGGGAGCTGCGTTGTTTGATGAAGAGTCTTGAGCAGGCTCTGCAACGATGGGCCAGGGATCGTCGCTTTCGTGGCAGCGGATGGACCAATCGTTGGTTGACTGAGTCGAGCCGGAACACGCGGTGCCGGGCAGCGATGCTTCAAAGCCATTGATACTCGATGAAGAGAGAATGACTGCGCGCGGATCACGCGTTTGAGCAGCTTTGTGGCTGATGGAGAATCGCTGCTGCGGTTGCCACCCCTGCGCATTGCCGGCATCGATTACGATCTCTTCCGGCTCGACGAGGATCAGCGTGTTCCCGGTCTCGAATGCAGAGAGCACTTGATCGGGGACGGTGAGAAAAATCTGTTTGCGCAGCGTGATCCCACTGCTTGCTTGCAACGGCTGCACTGCACCTGAATCAACGTGAACCATCGCGACATGCGTCTCGTTGCCCTCGATGATTTCGGCAACCCAGAGGCGTTCGCGCTGATTTTCACTGAGTGTGACACGGATGGTGTTAGCGGCTTCGGCTCCTGAGGCGAGGACGCCGCGGGTTTTGAGATCGGCTTCAAGCAGGCGACGGATTAAGGGGATTTCGTCGGTGGAGAGCGATGAGTTATTGCGAATGGTCAAGCGCGCCTGGCCGGGTCCGAGGATTTCCGCGATTTGACTGGCGAGGCTCGCGGCGGGCTGCTCCCATTGGCTGGGCGTGGCGCTGGCGATGAGGCTCATCAAGCCAGTTATGAATAGAAGAACCGCTGCGGCCAGCTTCATTGATTTGATCTTTCTGCGCATTGTTGCTTGCGCGAATTATATCGTTTTGAGGGGCGCTCCCGCGCTTTTGATCTGTGCGTTCGCAAGTTCTCAAATGCGAGGGACCTATGCCACCCGAGTGCGCTTGATCTGCCGGTGGCATCTCGTTCTGTTTGAAGAATCACTTCAAACCCGCACACAGTGGATGCGTACGACTCGATTTCGCCGAGTCGTACGCGCGGAGTGGGCGGCGTTGCAATATCTTGACCACCTCCTCCCATCCATCCGCAAGGTCATAGTTGTATCGCGGAGGAAGAGCAAAGACATATCTCTTGTTTGCTCCGATTGGGCAGGGTCCAATCGGCGCGGGGCTCACAATGATGTCACCGCTGTCTACCTCGCGCCATTGTTTGTGCGTAAAGACCATGATCGGAATGTCTTCGCGAGGATTGTCTTCAGTCCAGAGCGGATGCCGGATCACGATGTGCGGACCACCCTCATCATGGATTCCCTCTGATTGAGCAGAGCCATCCCACTCACTCTCGATAATGGAATAACCCTTCCAACTGGATGGTAAGTAGAACCTGAAGCCGTAGCGGTTGTTGGTATAGATTACATGGTGAACGACGCTTGACTTGGCTGGAGCCTTGCGGACCATTGCATGTCCAGCCGCCTGATGAGGAGTACCAGCCCCAAGGGCGGTTTGGGCTACGGAGAGATTCACCATACTCAACATCAGTACGAAACAGAAAACTGCTTTCATTTCATTTCTCATTTCGGTTTCTCCCAATGTGGTTACAAAGCGTTTGATCCGTTGCCGGGGGCGATCCCTGGTCCCCAAAGGCGAGGGACCAGGGGCACCCGGTTTTTGTGGCCGTGCTCAACTTGCAAGAACGAGAGATTTCAATGGCCGGGTTGGGGCGCGGGTTCCTGCTCGCTATCCATCTCTTGCTTTACGATTGGGTTGTTGGATGCGCCTTTGAAGACGTCGTTGGCGAAGAAGAACTTTCCGTCGGACGGGACCATGAGCACCTGGATCTTGTCGGAGAGGCGCTCGGCGATGATCTTGTTGATCAAGAGCGGCGAGCGGTTGAGCAGGTCGGCTTCGCTGGTCATGCGCTCGGCGTTGGCCTTGGCCATCAAGCGCACGCGGCTGGCTTCGGCATCCGCCAACAGGTTTCGCCTCTCCAACTCGGCCTTGCTGTCAATCACTTTGGCCTGGGCCTCGGCCTCGGCGTTCTGGATGGTTGCCTCCTTGCGCGCCTGCGCCTCGAGCTTGCTTTGCTCAATCTGCTTCTCTTTAAGAGGCAGAGTATATTGCATGGCATCGGCCTCGCCTTTAGCTTCGACAACTTTGGATTGCGCTTCACCTTCGGCCTCCTTGACCTTGCCGGCGGCCTCGGCCTCGGCTTGCAACTCCGAGATGCGGACCTGCTTCTGTTGAATGTCGGTCACGACGCCGAGCTGATCGTCTTCCTGCTCCTTGAGCAAAAGGCCTTCGAGGCCTTTGGCGTATTCGGCGGGGAGTTGAATGTCAGAGAGCATGACTTCTTCGACGATGATGCCGTCCGCGCCGAGTTTGCGGGTGATGGTGGCGGCGGCTTTACCGCGAACCTCTTCGCGTTTGGTGCTGAATATCTCGGTGACGGTGTATTCGGGAGCGAGCTCGCGCCAAGCGCTGGAGACCACCGGCGGCACCAGCTCCTTATCGACTGGCTGAGGCATGTGCGCCTGTACGCTGTCGAGCTTGTTGGGATCGAGGCGATAGCGCACTGTCACCGCCAGACCGATGTTGAGTCCCTCGCGCGATTGCACGCTGAGACCATTCTTTGCCTCGGCAGGCTTTGCACCCTCTTCGGCGATACCTGCCGTAAAGAGATGGTCGCGCAGGTCAAAGAGTTCGACGCTTTCAACCAGCGGCTTGACGAAGTGCACACCTGGATAGAGCGTACCGGGTTGCGTGCCGCCAACTTGGCTCACGCGCACTCCCCCCATGCCGCTGGGCACGACTACGATGCTTGCGGAGATGAGCAGCGGCAGACAGGCCACGAGAACCAGTGCCACCGGAGTGCGCCAGGGAATCTCAGACGCGGTGATTTCAGGTGCTGGCTGCACACCTTCGCCTGTAGTTTTGCGAAGCGCGATGCGAATGCGAGCTATGAGTGAGTAGAGTGGAATTGCCAACGCGACAGCCAGCAAAAGCGCTCCCGCGACCGTTAACAGCAGCTTCAATGCGATCATTTCCCTGCTCCTTTTTGGTTTGTGTTGGGTTGGGTGGGCTCTAGGTGTCTTTCTGGACCCGGCACTTGAGCCATCAGCAGCCGGGCCAGTCCTCCAAAGGTCAACTCTTCAAAAAGCAGCGTCATCACCGCCGGCAACAACACTGCTCCGAGGCCGTTCATCGCTTCCATCAGCAGATTCATCGCGGACCTCCTTAGCGTGAGGCAACAAGCACTGCCGCAGTTGTGTGCTGGGCGGACGCGGGAGCCGCTGCCGTGATGGTGGGCTGCACGACTGGCGCCGGGCTTTCAGTGTTGCCGAAGAGCTGCGCCGTCTGCTCATTGCGCTGGCCGATGAGTTCAACCGTATCGCCGACCGAGACCATGTCATAAAACTCCTCAAGATCGGTCCGCGCCATGCGGATGCATCCATGCGAAGCGGCCTTGCCAATTGAGCTGGGTTCGTTGGTGCCGTGGATGCCGTAGCCCTGGATGCTGAGGCCCATCCAGCGCGTGCCCACCGGGTTATTCGGCCCCGGCAGAACAGTTTTGCCGTTGTGGTGATAGGTGGGGTTGGCCGCGCGGCGCTCTATGGTGAAGGTTCCGACTGGGCTGGGCGTGGATGGCTTGCCTACGGCAACGGTGTAGACCTTCTTCACCTGGCCGCCTTCAACCAGCGCGAGCTTGCGGTCTTCGAGGCTGACGACGATGAGGCGCTGCTTTGCCGTCGGGACGGCGGGCTGCAACTGAGCCTGATTTATTGCTGCGGTCGCGGCTGCGTCCGGTTGCAGCGGAGCGGCCTTTGCTGCATCCTGCGCCATCATCTGTGCTGAAAAAATTCCAGTTGCCAGTACCGCTGCCGCTATCCAGTTGAGCTTTTGAATCTTCATCGTCTCCCCTTCGAAAAATCGCTTGTGCCCGATGAAAGTGCAAGCGGGGAGCCAATTATTGATGCTTGAAAATAAAGGAGTTATCTATAGAAAAGAGAGGCCGGAACGTGTCTGCGCAGACACGCTGTGTGTGCGCTGACACGGAGCAGGATCGGGAAAATCGTCGTCTGGATGGGCTGGATTAATTTCGCGAGTTGAGAGCGTGGCCACCGCAAATGGAGCACAGCTCGGAACGGGTGCGGCGGACACGGCCCTGGGAAGGCGCGGCACTGGATTCGCGCATCACCAGTTCCGGTTTGATGAGAACGGCATCGGTGGAGTCAGCATGGCCGCGAATCCGTCGAAGGAGGATGCGCGCAGCCTCAATGCCCATCTGTTGCAGCGGCTGGCGAATTGTGGTGAGGCTCGGATTATAGAAGGATGCGCTCTGGATATCGTCAAAGCCAATGACGGAAATGTCGTGCGGGACGCGCAGCCCATGATCGCTCAAGGCGCGGATCGCGCCGAACGCGGAGACATCGTTATAGCAGAGGATCGCTGTAAACTCCGCTCCGCTGTGCAGCAATTGATTGACTGGATCAAAGCCCATCTCCGGAGTAGAATCGCGCATCTGAATGACGACGGTCAGCTCCGGGCGAACTTCGAGCGCCAGTTCCGCGGCGATCTCCATGAGAAACTCCCACCGGCTGTCGGCGTCGGAGCTGTGGCTGCCGCCGCGCATGAAGGCGATCTTGCGATGGCCAAGGTCGTAGAGATGTTGAAGCGCAAGCACCGCCGCCTGGCGCTGGTCGAGCACAACATTGGTGACGCCGCAAATAGTGCGGTGGCCGGCGACGGCGACGACGGGCAGGTTCCAGCTATGTTCGATCGCGGTGTCGATGAGGATGAAGCCTTCCACGCAGCGATCCATCAGCAGCCGTGGATACTCCTCTGTAAGCTGGGCGTTGCGCAGATGGCTGGCGGTGAGGTAGAAGTAGCCCTCGTCGATGAGGTGCTCCTCCGCGCCGGAGAGAACCTGCGCGACGTAATGATCGTTCAGATCGGGCACCAGGACGCCAACGGTGAAAGAGGACTGGCGCTTGCGCAGGGAGCGGGCATAAAAACTGGGGCGGTAGTCGAATTTAGCGGCGGCTTCAATGACACGGTCGCGCGTCTCCTGCGGGATCGAAACAACGCCGGGCGCATTATTGAGCACCAGCGAGACCGTTGTAGTAGACAGGTTCAGATACCGGCCCAAAGTGCGAAGGCTCATGGGCTGTCCGGTATCGATTTCCCCGTCGATTTTTGCTCGCCTTGCCATCTAGCTCTGCACCTCAAACACAATGTAAGCGCTTTCATGAACCCCGCGCTTATTTCTTCTTTCCCTTTTTCAACGCACTTTTTGCCAAGCGGCGTTTCCCAGCGGATTTCATCGCCGCTAGTACCGCCAGATTCTTCTCAATGAGCGTAGAGCGCTGCTCAACACAAGCATGGCTGCGCAGTGGATCGGCAGGCGTGTTCAGAACATAGTCCAGCAATCGCGCAACGCTCGTGGTGGCAACGTGCAGGCGCGTGTCAGAAGAGGCGTAATAAATGAAAACGTCGCCATTTTTGCGTTCGATCCAGCCATTGCTGAAGACAACGTTCGAAACATCGCCGACACGCTCCGATCCTTCAGGAGCAATAAAGTACCCGCCGGGCTTGTGAGTGACAATCCAGGGACGGTCCAGCTCCGTAAGCAACAGGTACAGAACATAACGCAGTCCGGCAGCGGTGTTGCGTACGCCGTGAGCAAGATGGAGCCAACCTTTTGCCGTCCTGATAGGCGCGGGGCCAAGTCCGTTCTTGACCTCTTGAATGGTGTGGTACTCGCGGTTGTCGAGAATGATCTCGTCGTCGATGACAGCGTCTTCAATGCTCTCGGAAAGCCCCCAGCCGATGCCGCCGCCCTTGCCTGCCTGGATAAAATCATCCTGCGGGCGAGTGTAGAAAGCGTATTTTCCATCGACAAATTCGGGGTGCAGGACAACGTTGCGTTGCTGCGGAGATTTTGACTTGAGATCGGCAAGGCGCTCCCAGGTCTTGAGATCTTTGGTGCGTGCAATGCCGCATTGCGCAACTGCCGAGGATGTATCCCACGAAGGCATCTTTGCATCTTTGCGTTCGGTGCAGAACAGGCCGTAGATCCATCCGTCCTGATGCTTGACCAGACGCATATCGTAGACATTGGTATCCGGGTCAGCAGTTTCCGGCATCTGAATCGGGTAATCCCAAAAGCGAAAGTTGTCTATCCCGTTTTTGCTCTCGGCGACAGCAAAGAACGATTTGCGGTCCGCGCCCTCGACGCGGGCCACGACCAGATATTTTCCTTCGTGCAAAATTGCGCCGGCATTGAAAGTAGCGTTAACCGCGATGCGCTCCATCAGAAAAGGATTGGCCTTTTGATCGAGATCGTAGCGCCAGTGAATGGGCGCATGAGCCGCGGTCAAAACCGGGAAATCATACCGGTCAAAGACGCCATTGCCTCCGACTGACTTGCGGTTACGCTGCGCGAGCAACTTCTCCTGTTGTTTGTAGAGGCTCTGCGCATTTTTTTTGAACTCTGCCGGGTTCATCTGATCTCTCCGTTCAACTTGCGCTTACTTGATAACCGATTCGCAGTCCTGCTTTTCTTCGTGAATCATTGCCGCGTCCAGCCGCTCCATTACCTCAAAGCAGGTGCGGCTGTTGTGGTAAGGGCATTTCCAGGGACCGGTTTTGTCTTCGCTCTGGTCCGGAAGGCCGTCCTTGGAGACTCGCCAGAACCATTCGCCGTGCTGGTGATCGACGATGTACTTCTCGATGAAGGACCAGCTTCTTTCAGCGGCCAGTGCGAAATGAGCCTGGCCAGTAAGGGCGTTGGCGTTGAGGAAGCCGACAACCGCTTCGGCTTGCGGCCACCAGTGCTTGTCAGTGTCCCTGATGCCCGTTGGTTCGGCCTCGTAAAAGAGGCCTCCGTCGCTGTCGAGTCCCTGCTCGTAAACGGCCTGCGCCATTTTCACTGCGGCAATGCGTATCCGGTCAATCAGGTCTTCATCGCCCAAAATCTCCGCCGCATCAGAGAGCAGCCAACTGCCCTCGATATCATGGCCGAAAGATATCTTGTTAGAGCGCGGGGTCCAGTTCTCATCAAAGAAGAGGATGAAGTGGTGCGTCACCGGATGAATGATGTGGTCAAGAAAGATTTCGATCAATTCGCGCAAACGCAGCCGGACGATTGGATCTGGGTTGCGCCGCAGCAATGCCGTATAAGCCTCCACCATGTGCAGGTGCGTGTTCATGGACTTCTTTTCGTCCAGATCCACATCGCTCAATCGCTGGTCTTCGGCAGGAGTCCAGTCGCGCTCATACGTCTCAAAGTAGCCGCGGTGCTGGTCATCGTGGCCTGTGCCTTCAATGCACATCACCAGCCGCAGTGCCTTGTCCAAGGCCTCGGCCTCATCGCTGGCCTGGTAGTACTCGGCAAGAGCGTAGATGGTAAATGCCTGCCCGTAGATGCGCTTCTTGGTGTCGAGTGGATTGCCGAGATAATCGAGCATCCAATAAAGGCCGCCGAACTCGTGATCCCAGAAGTAGCGGGTCAGATAATCATAAGCACGGCGCGCGGCAGCCAGGTACTGCGGATCGCGATAGAAACTATATGCCTTCGAGAAGGTCCAGAGGATGCGCGCGTTAAGAATGAGTCCCTTGGGTGCGTGGGGATCGAAAGACAGATCATTGGCGATCTGGCCGCGGAATCCTCCGTATTCGCTGTCGATAGTGTGGTTGAGCCAGAAGGGCAGGATATCGGAGAGCAGTTCCTTTTCCACCTTCTGTCGCATCAGTTGCACGAGAGTACCTCCTTGACGAACCTGCCAGCGGGTTATGCGCCGATGCACTCGCTTCCGAATCAGCCAGCTGGATTTAGAATTGCGTCGATGCGAGAGATTTCGTGTGTTGCGAAACCAAGATGTGCAAGTGCGGCAACATTTTGCTCAATCTGTTCAACGCGGCTGGCTCCGATTAACGCGGAGCTCATGCGGCTGTCGCGCAGCACCCAGGCCAAAGCCATCTGCGCCAGCGATTGGCCGCGCTCGGCGGCCACTTCATTCAATGCACGAATCTGCGCCAAACGGCGCTCATCAATATCGTTCTTTTTTAAGAACCCATGGGGCTTGGCCGCCCGCGAACCGATGGGAATGCCCTGCAAATATCGATCAGTTAAAAGCCCCTGCGCGAGAGGGCAAAAAGCAATACCACCTACACCCTCTTTGCCAAGTACATCCAGAAGGCCGCTTTCAATTGTACGGTCTAGCATCGAGTATTTGGGTTGGTGAATAAGGCAAGGGGTACCAAGGTCACGTAGAATCTTTACCGCAGCGGAGGCTTGAGCCGCATCGTAGCTGGAAATTCCAGCGTAAATCGCCTTGCCGGAACGCACTGCCTGATCGAGCGCGCCGAGGGTTTCTTCCATCGGAGTTTCAGGATCGTAGCGGTGTGAGTAGAAGATATCGACGTATTCCAGGCCCATACGCTTGAGACTCTGGTCGAGGCTGGCCAGCAGATATTTGCGCGAGCCCCAGTTCCCGTATGGTCCGGGCCACATATCCCAGCCGGCTTTAGTGCTCACGATCAATTCATCGCGATGGGGGCGAAGATCAAGGCGGAGAATTTCGCCGAAGGTGCTCTCGGCGCTGCCTGCTGGTGGGCCGTAATTATTGGCGAGATCAAAGTGGGTGATGCCCAGATCAAAGGCGCGCAGAACCATTGCGCGGCTGTTCTCAAAAACATCCACGCCGCCGAAGTTATGCCACAGCCCGAGTGAAATCGCAGGCAGGCGCAGACCGCTTTTACCGCACCGGTTGTACAGCATGGCGTCGTAGCGCTGTGCGTTCGCTTGATACAAGTTTCTTCTCCTACCTGAGGTCAGTGACCCGAATAAAGCAGGGCGCGCCTGAACGCGCCCTCTGCTAGCTGAGTATTCCGGTGACGGTAACTTCTTTCCTACCGTCTGCCGGACGAGGCACAGTGTTTCCTTCTATCGGCTTGCCGTCTACGGTAAGAGCAATCTTGTTGCCCTCCCCTTTGCGCTCGATAGAGATCTTGTAAACCACGCCGCGATAAGCACGCGTAGCGGTGAATCCCGGCCAGCTCTTCGGAATTACCGGCGCAATCTCCAGGCCTTCGAGCGCGGTGCGAATGCCAAGAATCCATTGCACGATGGCGTAGTAATTCCACGCCGCGGTGCCGGTAAGCCAGGAGTTCTTCGCCTCGCCATGCGTGGGCGCGTCCTTGCCGGCGATCATCTGCGCATAGACATAGGGCTCGCAACGGTGCAGGTCGCTGATCTCTTCGCGCGCCGAGGGATTGATGCGGCTATAGTAGTCGTGAGCCTCGTCGCCGTGGCCCAGGCGCGTCTCCGCAATGATCACCCAGGGATTGTTATGGCAGAAGATGCCCGCGTTCTCTTTGTAGCCAGGCGGGTAAGAAGAGATTTCGCCGAGGTTCAGATAATACTTTGAGTAGGGCGGCTGTTGCAAAACTATACCGTGTTTGGTGGCCAGATGCTTGCGTGTGGAGTCAAGCGCCTTGGCGGCCTTGCCATCTTCAAGCCCCACACCGGCCAGCACACAGAAGCCGTTGGACTCGATGAAGATCTTGCCTTCTTCGCATTCCTTGGAGCCGATCTTCGCGCCGAAGTCGTCGTAGGCGCGCAGGAACCACTCGCCGTCCCAGCCGTGCTCAAGAATCACCGACTCC
>CAZHKN010000011.1:0-38278 GCA_964532725.1 uncultured Occallatibacter sp. | reverse complement strand
TGTAGGAGTAGCGGAAATAGCCGTTGGTATTGGCGTTGAAATTCTGGTCGACCCGAATTCCGTACTCATCCCAATGCGTGGGTGAGTTTCCCGCCAGAATCAGGTTGTTGGCCACATTCCCCGGCTTTTGTGCTGCCGGATAATAGCTAAGCAGCTTGGAGCCAACCGGATCTGGAACGTACCCGGCAATGTTGGACAGCTTGTTGCCCTGGATGGGATTCCGGATGTAGCCGGACTGCGTGGCGACCAAGTTCGTGCCGTAGGGGTTGGTCACGGAATTGTAGGTATCCGGTTGGCCGGCGGTAATGGCGTGGCCGCTGCGCGGGTCGTAAATCTGACCGGGGTAGATGGGGCGGCCGAGAGCGTCCGTGCCCGCAGAGGTGCTCGACAGAATCTCGGAGAAATTACCGGCAAGGAAGTTAGAGTCTGGCACCGTGTAGGAGGACGGGGACGGCTCATTTGCCTGAAAGTGATCGTAGATTCCGAAGATGAAGGTCTTGTTCCGCTGCCGATACACGCCGGGAATGTACAGCGGACCGCCTGCCGTGACGCCAGTCTGGTTGCGGCTGAAGGTACAAACGTTGGTATTCAGAACGTCGCAGGTTCCTGGACCTTGGAAATAATTGAGGGAATTGAAATTGCTGCTGGAATAAAACTCGTACCCTGAGCCGTGGAAGTCGTGGGTTCCAGATTTGGTGACCACGTTCACAACATTCCCCGTGCTCCATCCATACTGAGCTGTAAATGAGTTGTTCTGGATTTTGAACTGTTGGACCGCGTCAACGCCAGGGACAAAAATGACGGCGCCCCACTCGCTGTCGGTATCCCACGAGCCATCGATCAGGAAGGCTGTGGTTCCAAAGAAGCCACCTGCGAAATTCAGGAACGAAATGTCCTGGTCCGCAGTGTCCGTGTCGTTGGTGCCGCCGCCCAACAGCATCTGCCCTTCAGAGGTGTTTTGCACTGAAGAGTTGAGCGTGGCCAGACCGTAAACGTTGCGCACGTTCAGCGGCAGTTCCACGATTTGCTTTGCGTCAATGTCCGCAGCGACGTTGGCGTTATCGGTATTCAGCTGGGAGACGTCCGAAGTTACGGTCACCGATACGGTCTCGGCCCCGACCGTCAATGCTACATTTTGCGTGGCGGTTTCGGCTGGGTTGAGGACGATTCCCTGCTGTTGATACTTCTCGAAGCCCTTCGCTTTGACCGTCAGGCTGTACGCGCCTGGAGGAAGCTGGTTGAAGGAGTACCGGCCCCCTTCATCTGTGGTGAACGTACGAGCGATGCCTTTCTCCGAGCTCGCCAGATCCACCGAAGCCTTCGGCACCAGCGCTCCATTGGGGTCTGCAACCACACCGGAGAGCGTTGCCGTGGTTGTTGCAATTTGTGCGTTGATGCACGGGGCGCTGCTTACCAATAAAGCAAGCAGTAGTGAGATGTTGCCCCAAAACCATAGAGACTCTCGTCTCCTGCTCCTGTTTGTTTTCAAAGTAAAGCCTCCATCAGGTTGTACTCCCCGGTCGGACGAGAACTTCAGTAGCATCTTTTTTATGCCTGATGAGGTCCTCGGTCGCCAGTAACCGGGGTATTGAAATGCAGACTCTTTGTAGGTGCGCGGCTACAGAGCTGTGAAGGTCCTTACGGCATGGAGGATCAGGCCCTTACGGCTAAGGAGAATTCTTATCAGGTAAATAATCCGAAGATGTGCATTGTTTACATATACTTGCCGATTATACGCTTGGAACGGTATGCTGTGCGCACGCTGGAGATTTGCTCGGCTGTATAATCGCTTCGGCTATAGGGGAGACTTGCGATGCCGGCAGCCACCGCTGACCACGAACGCGCAACGCTGACTGATCCGGAGAAGGATGCGGTCCGAGAGCAGTTGCGCCGGCTCCTGGCGAACCCTTTTTTCAGCCACAGCAAACGGTTCCCGACCTTCCTGAGCTTTGTGACCGAACAAACCCTGGCAGGGGAAGCGGACAACATCAAGGAGCGGACGCTGGGGATTGAGATATTCGGCCGGGACGCCGACTACGATACCGCTTCCGACCCTATCGTTCGCGTCACCGCGGCAGAGATCCGCAAACGCGTTGCCCAATACTATCAGGAACCCGCGCATGCAAATGAACTCCGCATTGCCCTGCCCTCCGGGTCCTATATTCCAACTTTTCACTGGCCCAAGGACACCAACGATCCGGTCTTGAGGGGGTTGGACCAAGCAGCCGCGGAAGTTCCAACGCCTGCGGAGGAACACCCGATTGCTACTCCAACACACCCCCGTCGCCAATTTCTGCTGGTGGCGGCGTTTGCTTGCGCGGCGGCGGGGCTACTGTCCGTGGGATCGGTCTTCCTGTGGCAAGAGATGCATCGTTCCGCACTGGATTTTTTCTGGCGGCCGGTATTGACCACAAGCGATCCGGTGCTGATCTGCGTCGCGGATCAGACTGACTATCCTGGCATGTCTCTTCGGGACGCGGCCGATCCAACCCGTCAGGTCTTCCAGAAGAGATGGTCGAAGGACAATCTGACGACCGTTGTGATTGACGATTTAAGCGCGATTGCCAATGTGGCCGGGATGCTGCAATCAAGCCATAAACACTACTCACTCAAAGGCGAGGGAGTGACCAATCTTGCCGACCTCCGAAACGGGCCGACGATCTTTATAGGAGCATTCGATAATACATGGACGCTGCGACTGACCAAACCTTTGCGTTTTCATTTTACAAACGATGAAGATATGACGCAGTTTGGGATTGTCGATAGCACAGCGCCTGCAAAGCCGCGATGGGTGGTTAACCGGGCCGAGCAGATTGCCACCAACAATTATCGCGATTATGCCATCGTGGCGCGCTTTACCGACACCAACACCGGGAAATTGACAGTTATTGTTGCGGGCATTGCACGCGGCGGCACCATTACCGCAGGGGAGTTCCTGACCGACGCCAACGATTTGGCTCAACTGCAGCGCGCTGCCCAGGCGGCGGGCGATAAGAAGAATATGGAAGTTGTGTTAAGCACGCAAATCATCGATGGCCAGCCTGGCTCCCCGAAAATGGAAGCAGCCTATTTCTGGTAATCGACCGCCTGAAGCTCGTGGCGAAGCCCACCAGAAGCACTTCGATCTGAGACCTATAAATGAGTCCGTGGCAGAGCAATTTTTCCACTGCCAAAATTCCACAAGCCCCGTTGCGCCAGAATCAGGAAGGCTGTATGATTCTCGGCGAGGTTTGTTATGAAGCAAGTATCTATTGTAATTCCGACTTATAACAGGGTTGAACTCCTGCCGCGTGTAACCGAAGGACTTAGACACCAAACCGGAGACATCGATTACGAGGTTATCTTCGTTATCGACGGCGCCAATGACGGCACAAAAGAATATTTGGATAGCGTAGCAATTCAATATCCCGGCCTCTTTCGGGTATTTTTTATCGAACCCACAGGCGGAGCTTCCACACCGAGGAATGTTGGGATTCGCCACGCTACGGGCAAGATTCTGATTATCCTCGACGACGATGTAATCCCCGATCCTGATCTGGTGCTGCAGCATTGGAATTTTCACCGGGATCACCCGGCAAGAGAGGTTGCTGTTCTGGGAGAAGCCTATGTGCCCGGCGATGTCCAGACTGATCCGATGTGCGTATTTCATGCCATTCAGTTTTATGAGGCGCGTAAGCTGGAGCATCTGACTTACTTCCATTTTTGGACCTGCAATGTATCCCTTAAACGCGATTTCATGCTTGAATACGGGATGTTCGATGAGTCAATCCCTCAATATGAGGACGTGGAGTGCGGCTATCGCCTGCACCTTCATGGCATGAAGCTACATTTTGTTCCGCAGGCGCGTGGCAGCCATCTGCACAAGTTATCGCCAACGGCTGTGCCGCGCAAAGGCGTGATCAACGGGCACTGGCTCTTCCGGGCAGTTGAATGCATCCCCGACCTCGAATTCAAAAAGCGCTGCGGGATATTCTCTCCCGAGGTGCCTGTTGCATCCTTGATCCGAACGGCTATCCTGCGGTCGATCTTTTACCTTGTTGCAAACCCAATTACATTTTTGATCCTGCGCGCAAGCGGCGCCGAAAAGCCTAAGCGCAGCCGCGTCTCCGATCTCTACTACCTGCTTATTTACCGGCGCAACATGCTGGCCGGATATTATGAGGCAAAGAGGGCTTTCGAACTAACCTCAGCCCCGCTACCCGCCTAACTCAACGATTGCTGCGCGGAGAAGCTGCGAATCCGCTTGATTTGCCTGCCTTGCGTGATAAGCGAGGATCGCTGCCGGGCGGCGCGATTCTCCGCAGCGCCAGCGCTTTCCGCATTGGAGCAGGCACCGTTGCTCATATAGGCCGCCATCTGCCGGATGGTCGGATGGGTGAAGAGTTCGACGAGGGTCACAGGGCGCGGCCAGCTTTGATTGATGCGCATCTGCACTTGAATCATCAGCAGCGAATGCCCGCCGCTGTCGAAAAAATTCTCATCGATGCTGATTGAGGAAACACCAAGAACGGTCTTCCATATCCCGGCCAGGAACTGCTCTGCTTGATTGGCAGGCTGTGTTGATTTTTCAGTCAATGCAACCGGAGGACAAGCTTTTGGCAGAGCCTTGATATCTATTTTTCCATTCACGGTGAGTGGAAACCGGGAAACCACAACGATCGTGCCGGGAACCATATAGGCGGGCAGAAAGCGGCCAACAAAGCTCCGTATCTCCATGCTGTCAGGCGATTGGCCTTCGCATGGCTGGCAATATCCAATGAGCTTATCGCTCTCAGCCAGAACGACAGAGGCCTGGATCTGCGGGTGACGCCGAAGGGTGGCTTCGATCTCCCCCAGTTCGATGCGGAAACCTCGAACTTTGACTTGGTTGTCGATGCGGCCAAGGAAGGCGATGCGTCCTTCGGGCGTGTAGTATCCCAGATCGCCAGTTCGGTAGAGGCGTTCGCCGGCTACAGGAAGAAAAGGATTGCGAACAAATCGCTCGGCGGTTAGCTCAGGGTGGCCCAGATAGCCTCGCGCCAGGGAGACGCCGCCGATGAGGATCTCGCCCGCGACTCCGGGAGGAAGCAGGTTGAAATCCGGATCGACAATATAGCAGGCGGTGTTGGCGATGGGACGGCCGAGGTAAATGCCGTCTGTCTGCGCCTCAGGAACGCACTCTTCCCAAAGGACTCCGACAGAGGCTTCGGTCGGGCCATAACCGTTGCGCAAACGAGCCTGAATCCGCGCAAAGAAGCGAGACTGAAGCTCCGCTGTGAGCGCTTCCCCGCCGGACCAGACGTTCTTCAATGATGCGGTCTTCTCCGGGAGGCGATCCGCATCCAGAAAGACGCTGAGCATTGAAGGCACGAAATGGACGAAAGATATCCCGCGCTCCTGGATGAGATCTGCAAGGTATTCCGGATCCCAATGCTTGCCGGGAGCCGCGATGACAAGCGTAGCCCCGGTGGCCAAAGGAAGAAAAATCTCTCCGATGGAAACGTCGAAAACAAGCGGGGACTTGTGCAGCGTGCGATCACCCGGCGCAGTACGAAGCACCTGCGCAGTCCACAAAACGCGGTTGACGATTCCGCGGTGGGGGATCATCACGCCTTTCGGCTGGCCGGTGGACCCGGAGGTATAGAGAATGTAGGCAAGGCTGCGGGGATGCAGATCGACCGGCTTAAACTCGCTTTTTCCGGCAGCATCAAGATCATCGATGCAGAGAATCGGCAGCGAAGTTTGCGGAATGCGCTCGCGCAGTTTCTGCTGTGTGAGGATCAGGGCCGGCTGCGCTTGTTCGAGGATATAGTTGATGCGCTCGGGCGGGTATTCGGAATCGATCGGCAAGTAGACTCCGCCTGCTTTGAGGATGCCGAGCAGTACTGGAACCAGCGCGATGGACCGCTCGGCGAAGAGGGCGACCGGGCGTTCCGGGCTAACGCCGTTGGCCTGTAGCAGGGCAGCATAGCGGGTCGCGAGCGCGTCTGTTTCCGCGTATGTGAACGACTGATTCTCGAATAAGACGGCCGGCGCGTTCGGATGCAGTGCGGCCTGTTTTTCGAACAATTGATGCAGGCATGTCTCCGGAATCGGAGCCGCTGTGCGGTTCCATTCATGAATCTGACGCCGCTGTTCAGCGTCAGTCAGCAGACGAAGATGCGAGATCGGAGCGGTGGGAGTTTCGACGGCTGAGGCGAGGAGGGTCGTGTAATGACCGACCATTCGCTCAATGCCTTCATCGTCGAAGAGGGCTGTCTTGTAGGTGACGACCAAGCGCAGATCGCCGGCGTGCTGAACGATATCGAAGACAAGGTCGAAGCGCGCCGAGCCGCTGTCGCCTTCCATCAGCTCGACTTCAAGCCCGGCGAGTTTCAGCGTCGATGGCGGCAGGTTCTGAGAGGCGAATACGACCTGAAACAAGGGCGTTGTATTCACACTGCGCGCGGGCGCAAGTTCTTCGACGAGCTTGTCGAAGGGAATGTCCTGGTTCGCATAAGCATCAAGACAGGTCGCCCTGACCTGGCGCAGAAGATCGATAAACGGCATCTGACGCTCAACGCGAGCGCGAATGACGAGTGTGTTGACAAAGAAGCCGATCAGGTTCTCAAGGCCGGAGTGGTTTCGATTCGCGATCGGCGATCCGACCAGGATATCGCTGACGCCCTCAAGCGGAACCGAATAGCGATGCAGCAGGGCAAAGAACGCGGCGAGCATCGTGATGTAGAGAGAGGCGTTTTCACGCGCGCTCAATTCATTCAATCGCGCGGCGAGAGCACCGGCAATGGGGAAGGCGCGGTGCTTGCCGTGCAATTCCAGCTCCGTTGGGCGCGGATGAGTGGTGGGCAATCGTGTAGCCGCGCGCGGCTCCGCAAGCTGAGCCTTCCAGTAATCCATCTGGCTGGCCAGAGCGCCGGAGGTGAATTCTTCCCGCTGCCAAACGGAAAAGTCCGCATATTGGAAATCCAATTCCCGCAAGGGCGTAGGCTGCCCGGCGAGAAAGCTGGCGTAAAGCGTGGAAAGCTCATGGATGAAAATGCCCGATGACCATCCATCAAAGGCAATATGATGAATCGTCACCAGCAAGAGGCACTCTTCGGCTGCAATCAGCAAGGCGCGCAAGCTGATCAGAGGGCCGGTAGAGAGGTCGAAAACCTGTTCTGCTTCCTGGCGTCTCAGCCTTTCGACAGCGGCATCGCGATCTGCGGCCACGATGCCGCTCAGATCTGTGACTGGTATTCGGAGTGCGAACGGAGGATGGATAACCTGAAGCGGGGTTCCGGAGTCAGCGGTGAAGGTCGTGCGCAACACCTCATGCCGGCGGATAATCTCCTCGAGCGCGCGTTCGAGGACGGGAAGAATCAGCTTCCCTTTCAGACGGATTACCCCCGGCATGTTATAGGCGGGAGTCGCGGGGTTGAGCCGGTCGAAGAACCACAGCCGCTGTTGCGCGAAGGATGAGACCGCAGTTTGCGATTGCGCATCGCGGCGGCGGATGCTCCGTGGATGCGGCTGCACCCCTTCCTCTTCAAGCAGCAAGGCGAGAAGTTCATCGCGTTCGTGGTCGGCCAGATGATTCGGGCTAGACAAGAGCAATCTCCTTCTTGCGTTTGGATTGCAACAGCGCGCGAATCTCATCTGGAGGCAGCGCTGAAAGCTTTTGATGCAGCCGGGCGATCTTGAGCGCTCTTCCGGGCGAGGTTTCGTGCTGCTGAATCAGATCCGCCATATTGGCGATGGTCGGATCTTCGAGCACCAGGCGCAGCGGCAGCGCAATCTGAAAGACATGGTGAACTCTGGACACAATCTGCGTCGCCAGGAGCGAGTGGCCTCCGAGTTCAAAGAAGTTATCGAAGACGCCGATCGCATTGATTCCCAGGATGTCCACCCAGGCCTGGCGCACAACCTCCTCGATGGGATTGCGCGGCGGGGTCAGGGCCGTGGTGCGGTCAAAGCGGCTCTGCGGGGCCGGTAGTTTGCGGTAGTCGATCTTGCCGCTATTGGTCAGCGGAAGCGCATCGAGCGCGATGTATGCGGCAGGATGCATATACGCAGGCAGGCGTTCTTCGGCGATGGCTCGAATATCGTGGATGAGCAGCTTGGACAATTTCCCCTTGAGGGGGTTGTTGGCAAAGTCCTCTAATTGGACAGATGGTTGCGCGGCGCGGCTGTCGGGATGGATCGGCATCTGGCGACCGCTTCTGCAGAACAGCGCCGAGTAGAAGCCATCCGCGCCCGCCGCGGGTGACCAGGCAAGTTCCGCCCGATAGCCGAGCCGGGTGGCCAGATTCCACAGCTGCTCTGGTTCGATTGCGCCGTGCTGGGAGCTATCGCCGATCGCCTTGCGAAGAGCCTGCGCATTGGCCGGCGGGTCTTCGCCGCCGAGCAGGCGCAGGGCAGCGACTTCATCGCGCAGCCGCGGATTTGGAATCCACTGTATGCGCAGGGATGCGGGGTGTTCCTGTTCCAGTTGCGCGGCCAACGCGGTCAACTCCATGCCGGATTGCGCCCAATCGATCTCGCGCTCGAAGCCGCCATCCGCCGGCATAGAGGCATGCAGGAATGCATCGTACCTGAACCGGGTCAATTCATTGGCGCAACTGCCGCGCCGCATCTGAAAGCTGACATAGCCAAGCCGCGCATCCTTTGCGTGAAAGGCGGTGAAGAAATCCGGATGGACCAGCAACTCCTCTTCGCTGGAGACCCTGCTTTGGATGCGCTGCTTCAATTCCTCGATGGGCAGCGAGGCCGGAGCCTTGTACAACTGCACGGAGGCGTGAAAGGCCTGTAGCAGCGCCAAATTGCGCACATCTCCAACCATGAGCACGCCGCCCGGCGCCAACAGCGAAACCGCCCGTTGCAGCACATCGTCCAGATAGCGAATGCCGGGGAAGTATTGGATGATGGAGTTGAGCAGGATCAGGTCGAAGCTGGCCGGCTCAAAATCGTCCATTTCGTGAGCTGACCGCTGGTGAAGCTCGACCTGCTTCCATCCTCGCCGCTCTACCTGTTCGCGGAGCTTGTTAATGGCGCGCGCCGAGAAGTCGGTGGCAACATAGCGCTGGCAGGAATCGGCGATGCGAAAGAGCAGCAGCCCGGTGCCACAGCCGATTTCCAGGACTCGCGCGGGATGGAATTGAAGAATGCGCTCGACAGTGCCCTCCACCTGCTCGCGCATCTCGGCTGGGTCAATCGGGTCTCCGGTGTAGCTGCTGTTCCATCCGGTAATATTGAATGTTTCCTCTTCCACGACGCTTTCAGCCGAGTACGTGTCTTCATATAACGCATTCCATTGTTCAGTGTTCTCCTGTTGAATCTGCGCGTATTGCCGCTCTGCCGCCGGGTAGTCGGGCACGATGTAGGCGGCCAGTTGCTTGCCGGCATTCGGCGTATCCTCGCGGGCAATCACAACAACATCCTGCACAGCCGGATGATCGCCCAGAACAGATTGGATTTCGCCCGGCTCAACGCGAAAGCCTCGAATCTTGATCTGATTGTCTGCGCGGCCGTGGAACTCCAGCAAGCCGTTGGCCCGATAGCGGACCAGGTCACCGGTCTTGTACAGGCGGCCGTCGGGGTTCGCGCGGAAGGGATTGACGACGAAGCGTTCGGCTGTAAGATCAGGACGTTCGTAATAATTCCGGGCGAGGCCATCGCCCCCGGTATAGAGTTCACCGACTACGCCTGCCGGCACGGGCCGCATGTGCCGATCAAGAACGTAGACAGTGGTGTTTGCGATGGGGCGGCCGATGGGAACGGAATAGCCGATTTCTTCCAGGCCCGCGACCGGATAGCAGCAGGTTATAACGCTATTCTCGGTCGGCCCATATGCATTCACTACAGAGAGCCGAGGCCACACGCTCAGCAATCGCCGCACATGAGGCGCCGAAACAACATCTCCCCCCGCAAAGATCTTCCGCAGGGACGCGAATGCTTCGGCCCGGGCATCGACCATCTGGTGAAAGAGGCCTGAAGTCAGCAGCGCGATGGTGATTCCTGAACTCCGCATGAAGCCGCCCAGTTCCTCAAGCGAAACCACTGCGCCGGGATATTGGCAGAGCACCGCTCCATTCAACAGCGCGCCCCAGATTTCAAAGGTCGAAGCATCGAAGGAGAGAGGCGCAAACTGCAGCACACGATCCGACGAGGAAAAGTCGATGCAGTTGTCGGACTTGACCAGTCGCAGTATTCCCCGATGGGGGATGGCCACGCCGTTGGGACGGCCCGAGGATCCTGAAGTGTGCATCACGCAGGCAAGCGAATCGGGATCAGACTCGACCTCCGGCTCGACGCCGGGAGAAGCAGCGATCAGACTCCAATCGCGATCAAGAGCGACAAGCACGGCACCCATCGACGGAATCAGGGATTCTAAAGGTTCTTGGGTCAGGATGATGGAGCAGCGGGTGTCGTCGAGGACGAATCTTGTGCGCTGGCGGGGCTGGGTTGGATCGAGCGGCACATAAGCCGCGCCGGCTTTGAGAATTCCCAGCAGGCCGATGATCATCTCCGGACTGCGCTCACAGCACAGTCCGACAAGGGAACCGGCTTTCACCCCGCGAGCGATCAGATAATTGGCCAGTTGATTTGCAGCCAGGTCGAGTTCGGCATAAGTAAGCGCGCGATCAGCGCACGCAATCGCCGGCGCGCCGGGGTTGAGTTGGACAGCAGAAGCAAATGCGCGCTGTATCGTCTCGGCGGGATAGGAAGACTCGGTCCGGTTCCACTCGACCAAAAGGCGATGCTGTTCGGAATCGGAGAGGACCGGAATCTCCGAGACGCGCTGCGCCGGGTTAGCGGCCACGCTCGCAAGCAGATTCTGAAAGTGTTCCGCCATTCGTTCGATGGTGGATTGATCGAAGAGATCGGCGTTGTATTGGAACCACGCCGAGAGGGAGCCATCGACCTCAATCATCTCAAGCTCAATATCGAAGCGGGCGTAATGCTGTTCGAGCGGCAAAGCCTCGAGCACGATGTCGCCGACACGGAGCTGCGATCCGGTTTCGTTGGGCGCGGGCACACCAAACGGAGAGACCGCGCCGCGTTCCGGGGAATCCGCAATGCGCGAGATTGACCATTGCTGAAAGCTCTGCAGGACAAAAACCGCCTGGAATATAGCGGAGCGGCTTGGATCGCGGCGGAGATTCAACCGCTCGACAAGAACCGGAAAGGGCAGATCCTGGTGTTCAAGGGCCGCGAGCACCAGACGTTCCATGGTCAGGACAAACTGATCAAAAGCGGGATCGCCGGCAAGATTCGCGCGCAGCGGAATCATGTCGACAAAGTACCCAATCAGGTCGGAGAATTCAGGCCTGGTGCGAGCGGCAGTGGGGGAGCCGACGATGATATCGTCCTGCCCGCTGTAGCGCGCGAGCAAGACCTGAAACGCGGACAACAGAAGCGTATAAAGAGAGGTTTCCAGATCTTTGGAGAGACCTCTCAGTTTGCCCGACAGATCGTCGGGCAGCTTGAAGGCATACGCGCCGCCATGATGATGGGTTTGAACCTGGGGGCGGGGACGGTCCGTAGATAGATCGAGCGTGGGCAGCTCACCGCAAAGTTGCTTCTTCCAATACTCCCAGAGCCGGTCTCCCGCAGCGCCGGCGAGCAATTTGCGCTGCCAATGCACAAAATCAACATACCGGACCGGGAGCGGCGCAATGCCCGTTGCATGCCCCTGGGTTTCAGCCATATAAAGCAGGCTGAGTTCCTTGAGCAGGATGCCGATTGACCATCCATCCATCGCGATGTGGTGCATGACGACCATGAGGACGTGTTCATCCTTGGGGCGCAACAGGATTCGCACGCGCAGAGCCGACTCCTTTTGGAGATCGAAGCCGCTCTGCGACTCGGCCTGAAGGAAGGCCATTACTTCAGACTCTTGCCATGCAGTCGCATCGACCAGAGCGAAATTCTCAAGCGCCGGGTGGATGCGTTGAAGCGGCGCATCGTTCTCCATGTGATAGGTGGTGCGGAGAACGTGCTGGCGCTGCGTAAGCACCTGCATGGCGCGCGCAAAGGCATCGAGATCCACTCTTGAGCAGAACTTCCAGGCGGTGATGATGTTATAGAAAACACTTTCAGGCGCGACCTGCTGAAGGAACCAGAGTCCCTGCTGCCCGAAGGAGAGCGGATGAGTTTCGCTTGCCGTAACAATATTGCTCATAGGTTCACGTCCGAATGGGAGAGTTTTGTAAGCAAGGACTCCATATCCTCGTCCGACAGTTCTCCGATCTCGCGCAGCGCACTACGCTCCGGATCGGCAACCGCGGCTACAGATATTGAAGCAACAGGAATTTCTTCGCAAGAGGCTGCCTGCGGAGCGTCCAGCAAGGAGAGAATGTCCGCCGACAGCGAAGATACGGATGGGCCTTTCAGCAACTTGACCACGGGAATGGTGATGCCCAGTTCGACTTCGATCTGATTCTTGATCTCTACCGCGATCAGCGAATCAACTCCAAGGTTGCTCAACAAGACGGCGCGGTCAAGCCGCTCCAGAGGAAAACGGAGGATGTTGGCGATCAGAGCTGCCACGTAGTCCTCCACAAGAGCTTCGCGCCGTTCCGGATCGGCAGCGAAAATCTCTTCCCGCCGGATTGCCGGGATAGCGGCGAGACGGGCATCCGGCTCCTGGCTACGCCCGTCCGCAATAAGGGCGAGAAGCGGCGATGCGGCGACAGAAGGCATGGCGCTGAACCAGCGATTCAAATGGCCTGGAAGCACAGCAGCCTGGGCGATCCCATTTCCAAGGAGCATCTCGAAGGCCTGCAAGGCAGGCTCGGCCGCGAGGCTGCCCATGCCGAGATCTTCTATGCGATCCACAAGCGCGCGCGCCGCTTCTCCGACAGCCTGCCAGGGACCCCAGTTGATCGAAGTAGCGGGCAGCCCGAGGGAATGCCGATAATGCGCCAGCCCATCCAGAAAAGCATTCGCGGCGGCGTAATTGCCTTGCCCTGGAGGACCGAGCAGCGAAGATGCGGAAGAGAACAGGACAAAGAAGTCGAGGGGCTTGTCCTCGAAATAACGATGCAGTATCCAACTGCCGCGGAGTTTCGGCGCTAGAACCTCCGCGAGAGAAGGCAGATCGAGTTCAAGTAACGTGCGGCCCTCGACCAGACCGGCAGCATGCACCACGCCACGAATCGGCGGCCAGGACTCGTCCACATAGCGGTCGAGCACTTCACTCACTCTGGCCTCGTCGGCGATGTCGGCGGAGAGGATATGGACACTCGCGCCGAGAGCCTCGATTGCGCGCACAGCGCCAATCTGCAATCCAACCGGCGATAATTGGTCGATGGACTTCCAATGCGCGCGCGACGGCAATGGGCGGCGTCCCAGCAGAAGAATACGGCGCGCTCCCCGCTCCGCGAGCCGGCGCGCGACCAGGAGACCCAGAGCACCCAAGCCGCCGGTAATGAGATAGGAGCAATCCGCCCGGCAGCGAAGATGTGCACGACCGGCCCGGTCCGCATCGACGGTCGCAAGGCGGGGTACAAAGATTTGGCCGGCCCGCAACACCAACTGGTTTTCCCGTCCGCGATGGTTAACCAATTGGCAAATCCGTTCCGCCATCTCGTCAGCGCCGGCAGCAGGATCCAGATCAATCAAGCCCCCCCATTGCTTTGGATATTCGGTTGCAATCACACGGCCCAGGCCCCACAGCGGAGCCTGATCGATTGCCTGGGGCGCATCCTGCGCGGAAGTTTGCTGTGAACCGCGAGTAAGAAACCAGATGTAGCTCTCGGCTTGATTTTCCATGCGCAACATCGCTTGCGCGAGAACAAGGGCCGTCGCCACGCCCGACGCCTGGCCTTGCTCCAATTGGGCAAGCGAAAGGCTCTCGGCGAACTCCGAGTCGAGAGACCAAAGGTGAATAACTTCAAGCGGAGTAGAGCCGACGGAGCGCAAAAGCTCTGCGCAGGCATCCGGATCGGCCGCCGGGAGCGTGTAAGAATCTTCCGCCAGGCGAGCGAATTTGGCACCGCGAAAAGCTGTAATGCAATGCACCGATTGTGCCCGCAAATGCCGCGCGAGCGCTTCGCCGGTTCCGCTGCGATCCGCCAGGATAAGCCAGGTAGCCGCCGCTGGCTGATCTATATTTGGTTGTGCGATCGGACGCCATTGCATCTCATAGCAAAGGCCTTTGACCGCCGCATCTGCCTCCGCGGCAGCCAGGGCGGGAGAAGCGTTTGCTAATTGCAGCAGCGAGGTGGCGTAAGACTCAGGACGGCTCAGGCAACTGTTATTCAGCGCGGTCAGTTCCGCCACCGGGCGAGAGGCGCATTTCTCCACCGTGAGGAGCAGATAGCTCATAAGGCCGCGTTCCAGGATCCGTCCAATATTTTTATAGGACTTGAGATTCTTTACCACCAATTCATCGACAGAATGCTCCTTCGCCAGCCGGTCGAGATTGCCGTCGAAATCCGGATCATAGAGGAAGTGTGCGACTTCCTGGCTGATGTCAACGGACCCGGTGAGGAGCAGGTGATGGTTTGCGAGCACCTCCGCCCATTGCTGCAAGGTGATGGTGTATGCGCCTGTATCCGCAACCGAGACGGAGGAGAGAGTATTGGCTGCAAAGTCGGCCATGACAAGCTGAGCACCCTCGTTCATGGCCTGGGAGATATTGGCAAACAAACGATCCTTATCCTGGATATGGCCAGCCACCTCGAAACCGAAGACCAGATCGTAGCGATTCGGGAACCGGTCTGAAGCGCTGTCGCGATTGAAGATGCGCAAGCGGTCTTGTAGGCCGGCCTGCCGCACCTTCCGGTAGCCGACATCCGCCTGTTCGCTTGAGATGGTGTAGCCGTCGATCTTGATGTACGGGAACTGCGCGGCCAGAGCGAGGATGTCGGCACTATAGCCGCATCCGAAGTCCAGCGCGCGATGAACGCGATGGAAATCGACTTGCCGGAAAACGAGCCTGCGCAACTCCTTTTGCGCTTCGCGAGCGCGCCGGCTGTGGCCGCTTTGTTCAGCGGACTCATAGAGCGCGAGCAGCCAGGAAAATCCGGAGACAATTTGCGGAAGCGGGGCAAAGGTCAGATACGTCTCGTCAAAGGCCAACTCGCCGGAGGCGGCGCGCGAGTTCCGGGAAAGCTGGTCGTAATAGAGGGAGACCTCCGTAGCATAGGTGGGAGGCACTGCGCGGCTGAAGATCGCATCGCCTGTTCCGGCAAGAACAATGTGCTGTTTCAAGACCGAAGCCGGAGAGTTAGCGGGCGGAAAGCTTTCGACTGCATCGAAGCGATGCTGGCGCAGCGCCTGCGACCAGCTTTCCGTGGAAAGCAGAGGACCGCTGCTGCGCAGTGCGTCCTCGTATCGCTGCCAGCCCTCGATCAGGCCGAAAGAGATGTCAAACCAGGTCAGTTGCTCGGTCACTTCCCAGATAAGAAGCAATCCTTGCGGCTTGAGCAGAGAACGAACATTGCCGAGGGTGACGTCAAGATCGCGGGTTGCGTGCAGCACATTCGCGGCGATAACCAGATCGAATGAGGCCGGCTGAATCCCCTGCGCGCCTGGATCCTTTTCTATGTCCAGAGTCCGATAGGTGACAAATGGATAGGCTGCGAACTCCCGTTGCGCCTTGTGCAGAAAAAATGGCGTGACGTCGGTGAAGGCGTACTCGAAGCCAGTACCCGGCAGGGCAGGCAATAACGACGCCGTTGTTCCGCCTGTGCCGGCTCCGATCTCCAGTATGCGCAAGGGTTCAGCGGAACGCCACGCATTGGCGAGCGTTCGGACTAGCGACGCTGCGATTCCGTTGTAGTATCGCGCCTCGGGAGAGAGCCGGTAGAGACTCTCGGTGATCTCAAGCGAGCCGCCGGGGAACATCAGATCGAGCGGACTGACTGCGCCTGAGAGCACGCTTGCCAGGCTATTGGCGCTACGGCGAAGATAGCCGAGCAGCGTGCTGTCCAGGCCATGGCGTTCGCCGGCAAGCTGCCAGAGCGGTTCGATGTCCATCACAGGCAGCGGCTTGACGCAGGTGAACCGGTCCCCGGATTGGGTGACGAATCCGGCGCGCAGCAGACGAGCCAGCCAGCGCTCCATGAGCTTTGCGTAGACCGGAAGAATTCCATATTGTTCAATCAGAGAAGCCACTGTATGGGTGTCGCCGGACTCCGCAAAGGCTCCCAGGGATCTCAAAGCATTCACGACAGCGGCAGTGGAGATTTCATCCAATGTCATGTTGCGGGCAGGCTCGGATTGAAGCTTCAAGTCAAACGGCCATTTATCAGCAGCCTCCAATCCTGCCGCACGAAGGCGATTCCACACTGAATCCTGCTCTGCGCTCTCGCTCTTTCCCCCTTTCTCCGCATGGAGACGATCTCCGGTCCAATAACTTTCGCATTGGAAGGGATACAACGGAGGTTTCACCTTTGCGGAGCCGATGGCGAAGAGATCATCCCATCTGTTCAGATGACCGGAGCAGTACAACGCGCCCAGCGTCTGCGCGAGGGTGAACTCCTGGGGTTCATCGCGGCGCAGGCTGGGAAGAGCCAGAATATTTTGAGCGCGGCTGGGGAGATGTCTTTGGATCGAACTCAGCAATTGGGGTTGCTGGCTGATCTCGACAAATGCCGTAGCGCCATCGGCAAGGTTGGTTTCGATGGATCGGCTAAAAAGGACGATTTCACTGAGATTGCGGCCCCAGTATTCCGGAGAAAGCGCAGTTCCGTCCAGGCAGTTCCCGGTAACTGTAGAGTAGAACGGGATTGCGCCGGAGACGGACTCAATGCCGGCAAGCGACGCCTGCAACTCAGAGCGGAGCGGATCAATCAGCAACCTGGAGGGCGCTCCATGCGAATCCAAAAGCTGAGCAAATATTCCGCTTGCCATCACCCGATTGATGATTTCATTCAGCCGTTGCGGGCTGCCGGAAAGGACGGTGGAATCGGGTCCGTTCACGGCGGATATGGAGACTTCTTCCGCGCAGCCGGCGATGAGTTTTCGAGCGTCGTCATAAGGCATGTCGACCAGCGCCCTGGCGCCCTGGCCCTCGCAACGGGCAAGCAGGCGGCTGCGCTGGCAGATGACGCGCATCACATCCTCGATCGAGAGGCATCCCGAGAAGCAGGCCGCGGCAACTTCGCCCATCCCGTAACCGATCACTGAAGCCGGCTCCACGCCCCAGCTACGCCAGAGTTCGGCCAATGCAAGCTGCATGGAAAATACCGCTGGATGTACAAATTCGGCGGTGCGAGGCAAAGCTGGCTGCGAAGCAGTAAAGAACTCCTCGATCAGCGACCATTGCGCCTGCCGCAGAATCAATGCGTCGCAACTCTCAATGGTTTCGCGAAAGGCTGGGTGAGATTCATAAAGACTCTTCTCCATGCCGTCCCATTCCGCGCCATGATCGGGAAAGACGAAGGTGAGCCTGCGGGATCTGGCCTGCTCGACGCGGCCGCGAGAAAGGCCGGTCGCAGCTTCGCCCGCAAGATGCGCGCGAAGAATCCTGGCGCAGTCCGCGGTTGATTGGGCGGCAATCGCCAGGCGATAGTCATGATGATCCCGCAATAGGGCTGCGCCTGCACAGATTTCCGAGAGAGGGCGGGCGCAATCATCAAGCAGCGAAAGATAAGCCGTGGCCAGATCTGCCAGCGCCTCGGGTGCGCGCGCCGAGATGGGCAAAACGGAGTACTTGGGTTCAAGCGCGGCAGCAGGAGAAGCTATGGCAGGCGCGGACTCCAAAATCAGATGCGCGTTGGTTCCTCCAAAGCCGAAGGAACTGACGCCAGCCAGCAGGGGCTTGCTGTTATCCCAGCCGGAGTCGCTATCCACTACGCGGATCGGCAGTTCGTCAAATGGGATCTCCGGGTTCGGGTGTTGAAAATGGAGGCTGGGCGGAATTGAACCGTGCTTCAGCGAGAGCGCCGTCTTGATCAGCGCCGCTACGCCGGCTGCCGCTTCGAGATGTCCGATATTCGTCTTGACCGAGCCGATCAGGCACGGCTCAGACGCAGCGCGGTAGAGTTGCAGGACGCCGGCGAGCGCCCTGGCCTCAATGGCGTCGCCAAGAACTGTACCGGTGCCGTGGGTTTCAAAGTACTGTATCTCTCCGGGCGAGATCTGCGCGGATCGGCAGGCCGCGCGGATAACGGACTGCTGCGCCTCGCAACTGGGCGCCATCAGGCCGTTCGTCCGGCCATCCTGATTCACAGCGCCGCCACGAATTACGGCATAGATCTCATTCCGATCCGCAAGGGCCTGGGAGAGCGGTTTGAGCACGACAACCCCCACGCCCTCGCCGCGCACATACCCGTCGGCACGGGAGTCGAATGCCTTGCAGCGGCCATCCGCGGCCATCGCGCGCGCTTTTGTAAAGTTGACGGTGACTGTAGGAGACAGGATCAGGTTAGCGCCCCCAGCCAAGGCCAGGGAGGTTTGCCCCATCCATATGCCCTGACAGGCAAGGTAAACCGCAACCAGCGACGAGGAGCATGCTGTATCCAGGGCAATGCTGGGACCGGAAAAGTTGAAAAAATACGAAAGACGATTGGCGGCGACACTGAGCGCATTCCCGGTGCCCGAGTATGCGTCGATTCCCATGGGATTGTTGTGGAAGGCTTGCGCGTATTCATTGCCGGAGATACCGACATAAACGCCTACAGGCTGACCGCTGAGCGTGGAAGCCCTGATCCCGGCATCTTCAAGAGCCTCCCATGCGGAGTGCAAAAGCAGCCTCTGCTGCGGGTCCATGAAGACGGCTTCGCGCGGAGAAATTCCGAAGAACGCGGCGTCGAAGCGGTCGATTTGATTGAGAAAGCCGCCCCAGCGCGTGTTGATCTTACCCGGCGCGGCAGGATTGGGATCGTAGAAATCGTCAACATTCCATCTCTCTCCGGGGACTTCGGAGATGGCGTCCTGGCCGTCCCGGAGCAGACGCCAAAATTCGCCTACAGAGCGAGCGCCGGGAAAACGGCAGCTCATGCCGACGATGGCGATTGGTTCGCGAGAGCTAAGCTGCTTGTCCGCAAGCGGAGCGGCGTTCGCTTGTTCCGGCTGCATCTCGTTTCCCAAATGCGCAGCGAGCGAATCGATGGTGGGAAACTCATAGAGCAACGTTGGAGAGAGCGGCCGGCCCAGCCAATCCTGCAGGTCGCCGGATAGGATCACGGCTTCGTGCGAGGGCAAACCATAACTCGCAAAGGGAGTCCGGGGATCGATTTCAGAGGCCGGCGTCTCAACAGCGGAAGCCAGAGCATCAATCAGCCACGCACGAATTGCGGTGAATCCGCGCGCTGGCCTCGGAGGCAGAGAAGTTGCAGGCGAGACGCGTTGCGGCGTCGAATCATTCGGGTTCATCATTTACAAGCTCCGGGTACTCTTCAACAGGGTGTATAGCTTGCTGGCTACGGAATTCTGAATGCGCTCTCCGAGCGGGACACTCGCGCGCGTTTCTTCACTGGGGACCGGCAGATGGCCGGAGTCAACGAAATACCGCAGATAATGGTGCATGAGTTTCAGATCGAGCGGCGGGCACTTTACCGGGCTGCCCTTCAATGCGTTGCGCGTCTGGCGGGAATCAAATACTGGCAGGCGAAAATCGACATGCTCCTCAATCGGGATCAGAGTCAGCAGGGTGGCGATTCTCGCAACTGAGCTGTTTCTCGGGCTGCGCGAGTAGATCTCCTGCCGCGCGGCCTCGAGCAGAAGCTGTTTCCAGTCATCTACTGATACTTTGGCGAGCGGATAGCCAAATGCCCGAATCCAACTGAATAAGTCGCTGAACGTTGGCGGGTTGGGATGCGTGATGTGAAAGGCCCGTCCGAGAGAGCTTTCCTGGCGCGAGATGTGAACGATGGCCTGCGCCGCGTAATCGACAGGAATCAATTCCGCCGCCACCGGGATAGGAATCTGATCGGGGAGAGCGCCGATCTCGATTGCCGACCTCATGCCCATCCAAAACAAATCGGATTCCTGGCAAGCGCCGGAATCGCTGGCACCGACGATGCGCAAGGGCCGGAAGATGACGGCGGGAATGCCGCGCGATTGGCCAGCCCGCACCAGCTCCTCCGCAACCCACTTGCTTGAAACATACGGCTCCTTGAAAACATCCTCGGGGGCTATCTGATCTGTTTCGTGCAGTACGCTCTGCGGATTGTTGTGATTGAAGAGGGTCGCCGAGGTCGAGACGTAATAAACCGGCTTGAGACGATCCATGCAGGCAAGGCGCAGAACCTCTTCGGCGCCGCTGACGTTGGGCGCCTTGATTTGCGAGTAAGGATAGGTGAAGTTGATCAACGCGCCGTTGTGATAGATGGAGTCGATTTCGCCGGCGAGCCTGGAGAAATCGCCGGCACTGAGTCCAAGCAGCGGCGAGCCGAGATCTCCGGCCAGCGCCACGACCCTGCCGGAGCCTGAGTCGTAGGGAATGCCTAATTTGCCGAGCGCCTGCACGATGCGTTCCATTGCGCCGCGGTTATCCTTGGCGCGTACCAGGCAATAGACCCGCGCCGCCGTCGAGCGCAGCAGCTCCTGCAAGAGGAACGCGCCGAGAAATCCGGTGGCTCCTGTCAGCAGAACCGCGCGGGGATTGGTGACCTGCGCGAGTTCCAGCGGTTTGGCTCCGCGCGGCGATATCGAAGGGTCGAGCATGGCCTCGGCGCGCAGATCAATCGCCTCGGTGTCGTGTCCGGTCACGCCGAGTTGCAGCGAAGCGACAATCGCGGCCATCGAGGCAATCGTTGGAGTCGCAAAGAGCGAACGCAACGGGAGCGTGACCTGCAATTCCTCGTGCATGCGGAAGAGGAGCTGGGTTGCGAGGAGCGAATGCCCACCCAGTTCAAAGAAGTTATCGAAGACGCCGCAGGCGGGAAGGTTTAATACATCGCGCCAGATCGCGGCAATCTGCTCCTCGAGGGGGTTGCGAGGCAATACGATCGCGGCGAGTTCTTCCCGGCGCACTTCGGCAACTGCCGGCAGAGCGCGGTGATCGATTTTGCCATTGGCGGTGAGCGGCATGGCATCGAGAAGGACGAAGGCAGCGGGAATCATGTACTCGGGCAGATGCTTGGCAAGGTCGCTGCGCAGCCTCTGCGCGATGACGCCGCCGAGACGGCCTTTCAACGGATTATTCATGAACACGGGCGTGTGCTTTGAGCCGGCAGGTTCGACCTCAATGGGAGTGAAAGGGTCGGTCTCGCCCCTTTCAAGGAATGCCTCCATCTGTCCATCGCGCCCGCCGTTGGCGGTCCACGAGATGGCCGTCCGGTATCCGAGACTGTCGCCCAACGACCAGAGATCTTCGGGATCAACAGCATCTGCAACGGGTTCTTCGAGCTGGCGGCGAAGTTCGTCGATAGAATCGGGCGACTGATCGGAGGCCAGCAGGGCGAGAAGCCTGGTTTCGCTAGCCAGACGAGCGTTGGGAATATTCGTGATACGGATGCGCTGCGGCAGTTCACCTTGCAGACGAGCGCGTAGCGAGTGCAAGGACAGGCCGGAAGAATTCCAGTCCAGCTTCTCCGGCACGGGCGGCGTGGACTGGCCATCGAGCCTGAAGACTACATCGTAACGGAAGCGGGTGAGTTCGTTGCTGGTTGAGCCGCGGCGAAGTTGAACGGTAATGCCAGTCACGCGCGGGTGCAGTTGCTGAAATGCGCGGAAATAGGCAGGCGCAATCAGCAACTCCTCTTCGCGTTCGACCTGCTGGGCTATGCGGCGCTTTAGATCCGCGACAGTGACGCCGGAAGGCGCTTTGTACAACTGCACAGAAGCGCAATAGCCGGCGTGAAGATCAAAATTGCGAATATCGCCGACAAAGAGAGATCCGCCCGGCGCAAGCGATTTGATGGCCTGGGACAAGACTCTTTCAAGATAGGCCTTGCCGGGAAAATATTGAACCGTGGAGTTGATCACCACGGTGTCGAAGGAACCCGACTCGATGTCGCTGAAGTCGTCTGCCAGGCTTTGGCGCAGCTCTACCTGGCGCAGGTTCTGCCGTGCAATCTGCGGCTCCAGAGAGCGCAACGCGGTAGCGGAAAAGTCCTTTGCAAGATAGAGTTCGCAGTGCGGCGCAATCCGGAAGAGCAGAAGGCCGGTGCCGCATCCGATCTCAAGGACGCGGCTGGGCTTGAGCGCGAGTATGCGGGCGACGGCGCCCTCTACCTGTTCGCGCATTTCCTCGGATGGAATTGGCTCGCCGGTATAACTGCTGCGCCAGCCGACGATGTTAAAGGCGCTCTCTAACTCGGGAAGGCTTTCGCTGTAGGTTTCGTCGTAAAGTTTTTGCCAATTCGAGATGTACTTCTCCTGCTCCCCGATGGCCAGGACTTCTTCGGCCTTGTCGCCGGCGGGAACAAAATAAGCCGCCAGATATTTTTCCCCCGGACGATCTTCGCGGGCGACCACGATGCTTTCTTGGATAGCGGGATGCTGGCTGATCAGGCTTCGGATCTCGTTTAGTTCAATGCGATAGCCACGTATCTTGACCTGCTCATCGGCGCGTCCGATGAACTGCAAGCTGCCATCCGGGCAATAGCGCATGAGGTCGCCGGTCCGGTAGAGGCGGACAGCGGGACGACCCAGAATGCTTTTCAGGGTAAAGCGCTCGGAGGTGAGCGCAGGACGATTGCGGTAACCGCGCGCCAGGGATGCGCCTGCAAGATAGAGTTCTCCTGGGACGCCGACAGGAACCGGTTCGCATTCCTGATCCAGCAGATAGGCCTGGATGTTGGAGATCGGGCAGCCTATTCCGGGGAGTCCATGCGGATCAGCATCCGGAACAACCACGCCGGCGGTAGCGACAACGGTGCATTCAGTAGGCCCGTAGTGGTTGACGACCTGAAACGGCAAGTCTGCGCCGGGATAGGTTCGAAGCTGGTCGCCGCCAGTGAGCAGCGCGCGGAGCGGCGTGCTCTCCGGCCATCTCAGCCTGAGGATCTCTTCGGCCATCTGCGTGGGCATGAACGAGAGAGTGATCGACTCCTCGATGAGCCAATCGCGCAACTGAAAGCTGTCCATCCTTGTCTCATCGCCGGGAATATGCAAGCTCGCTCCGGCGCAGAGATAGGGCCAAACTTCCCATACAGAGGCATCGAAGGCCACGCCGGCGAGCATCGTCGCCCGGTCGCTCGGGCACACCGAATAAGCTCGCTGATGCCAATGCACCAGATTGAGCAAACTCGAGTGGCTGATCTCGACGCCCTTGGGCTGGCCCGTGGAACCGGATGTGTAGATCACGTAGGCAAGTCCATCCGCCTCACCGCTTTCCGGCGCGAGCGGAGAAAAAGCTTCTTCAGGCCGTGACGCATCAATGGTGAAAGTTGGAATCGCGCGCTCAGGAAGCAAGGCAAGCTCTTTGCCGTGCGTCAGAACCGCGCGGACATTCGCGTCCTCGAGGATAAAGCCGACCCGTGCCGAAGGATAAGAAGTATCAATCGGGAGGTATGCCGCACCGGCCTTCAGTGCGCCCAGCATCCCAATCACCAGCTCCACAGAGCGCTCAAAGAAAAGCGCCACCAGGTCGCCTGAGCCTACGCCTGCCAAACGAAGCTGGCCGGCAACTGTGTTGGCTCTCCGGTCAAGCTCTGCGTAGGTGAGGGAGAGATCTCCGGCGTGAACGGCGATTGCCTCGGGCGTCTTCGTTGCCTGAGCTTCCACCAATTTGTTTACAGGCACCGTGTCCGGGTAATGGGCGCTGGTCTGGTTCCAATCGGTGATCAGCAGATTTTTTTCGTTTTCAGACAAGATGTCTAGGTTAGCGATGGTTTTGTCTGGGTCTTTTAGGATGGCCTGGAGCAGGGTTTGGAAGTGGCTGCCCAGGCGCTTGATTGTTGCCTGGTCGAAGAGGTCGGTGCTGTACACCAGCCGGGCGCGGATGCCTTCCGGGTAGTCCCAGCAGTGGAACTCAAGATCGAAGCGGGTCGTGCCTTCGTCCTGATCCACCATCTCCAGTTGCAGCCCCGGAAGCTCGACCCGCAGCGGCGGCATTTGCAGCGCGAAGACGACTTGGAAGAGCGGGTTGTACTCCAACGTGCGCTCCGGCTGCAGATGCTCGACCAGCCGCTCGAAGGGAAGATCCTGATGCGCGAAGGCGTCCAGCGACATCTGCCGGGTGCGCCGCAAAAGCTCGCGGAAGCTCGGCTGGCCGCTCAGATCGCCGCGCAGAACCAGCATGTTGGCGAAGAAGCCGATCAGCGGCTCCAGCTGCGCGCGGTTGCGGTTGGCCACAGGCGTGCCCACCACCAGATCCTGCTGGCCGCTGTAGCGCCCCAGCAAAATATAGAACGCGCTCAGCAGGGTCATGAAGAGCGTGGCGCCCTCGCGCTGGCTGAACTGGCGCAGCGCCGCGCTCAACTCGCCGCCCAGTTGCAGGCTGTGACGGGCGCCGCGGTAGCTCTGCGCCGGAGGGCGGGCGCGGTCCGTGGGCAGCGCCAGCAGCGGCGGGTTCGCGCCCAACTGCTGCGTCCAGTACTGCAACTGACGCTCCAGCGTTTCGCCCTGCAGCCAGCCACGCTGCCACTCGGCGAAGTCGCCGTACTGGATCGACAGCGGAGGAAGCGAGGGCTGCGCGCCCTGGCGGCGCGAGGCGTACCACTGGCCCACTTCGCGCACCAGCACGCCGATCGACCAGCCGTCGGAAACGATGTGATGCATGGTCAGCATCAGCACATGGACCTCGGCCTCGAGGCGCACAAGACAGGCCCGGAAGACCGGACCGCGCTCCAGATCGAAGGGCTGCCGCGCTTCATCGGAGAGCAACTGCGAAAGATGAGACTCGCGCGCCGCGGCAGGCTCCGTGGTGTTGGTTGCGGAGGCGGTGTCTGCGGCGGTTTCCGCGATTTCAGCGGCGGTTTCGGCGGCAAGATCCACAAAACGCCAGGGCAGCGGAGGCTGCGAAGAAACCACCTGGCGAGGCTCCCCGTCCACCATCGCGAAGGTCGTCCGCAGTGACTCGTGACGGGCCATCGACGCCGCTAGGCCACAGCGAAGAAGGTCCGCGTCGAGAGCGCCCGTCAGACGGACCGCAGAGACCATGTGATAGCTGCTGTTTTTGTGTTCGCCTAGCTGGTCGAGAAACCACAGGCGCTGTTGACCGAAGGAAAGCGCCGCGTTGGATTGACGAGCGCGCTTTGGAATAACGGTTTCACGGAACCCGCCCTTGCGCCATTTGTCCAGCAGGGCCTGTTTGGTGTTTCCGTAGGCGGCCTTGGATTCTTCGGCAATCAATGTATTATCCCTTCCATATCGGAGTCGGATTGTTGCAGTAGAAGGAGCGCGTCTTCTTCGCTGAGCGATTCCAGGCGCTCCACCAGTAGGCGATCGACAATTTGAGCCAGCTCCGCGACGGTGGATCCCTCCCCCATCACGTCGCGAATGGAAATTTCTATGGGAAACGTTGCCTGCAAGCGGGCAATCAACTGCGCGGCCATCAGGGAATGCGCGCCAAGCTCGAAGATGCTGTCGTGGATTCCGATCGGTTCGATGCCGAGCAGATCTTGCCAGATCTGCACCAGTTGCTCTTCGATCTCATTGCTGGGTGGCGCATACTTACTACGCAATTGGGGACGCTGTTCGTTGACAGGTGGAATGTGATCGGGCTGCGCGCCTAGATCCTCGCGAGTTATTGGGTCCACGAGTTTGGCGGCAGCCGGATGCACCTCGCCTGCCGGCTGGATAAAGTACGGTTTGCGATCAAATGGATAGGTTGGAAGCGGAATCCTGCACGGCCGGCTGACGGTGGAGTCGCCCGGCCAGTTGAAGTTGACGCCTTGCAACCAGCTCTGGCCCAGCGCGCCGAGCAAAACGGCCGCATCGCTCTCCTCCTCGCCGGCGCCGCGCATGGTGGGGATAAACCGCTGCATATTTTCTCGCGCATGCATCTTCCCCAGAGCAGAGAGCGTCTTGCCGGGGCCGATCTCGAGGAACAGGCGGGTCGGATCCTTGAGCAATTCCTGAAGGCCGCTGCTGAATTGAACAGTATGGCGGAGATGACGGCTCCAGTAATGCGGGTCCGTAGCTTCGTCCGCGGTAATCCATGCGCCGGTCAGATTGGAGATGAAAGGAATGCGCGGAGCAGAGAGCCGTACCCGCTTTACCGCTTCCGTGAAGGGATAGAGAATTGGATCGAGCATGGCGGAATGGAAGGCCCGCGAAGCGTGAAGCAAACGGCAGGAAATACCTTCTGCGTTGAGGAGTCCGGCGATATGCCCGATCTCAATTTCCGGTCCGGAGAGAACGGTCTGATTGTCGCTGTTGATTGCCGCGATGGAAATGTCCTTGCTCAAGAAACGCTGTAACCGGGAATGGTTAGCCAGTACAGCGAGCATTGATCCAGGCGGCTGCTGGCGGATGAGGCGGCCGCGCAACGCGAGCAACTGAAGAGCGTCTTCGAGAGACAGTACCCCGGCAAGGCACGCGCATACGTACTCGCCAACGCTGTGGCCCAGCATGGCCTCGGGCTGGATATTCCAGTGCAGGAGCAGGCGGGCGAGCGCGTAAGAGGTTGCGAAGAGAGCGGGCTGGGCCAAATCGGTTTGGTAGAGAGGAGAGGAAGAATCGGGAAGGCCGGCTGGCGCCGCCAAGACCGCCTCGCGCAGGTCCACGCCGATGTGGGGCTTCAGCAGTTCGGCGCAGCGGTCAAATTCTTCCTTGAACGTGGAATAGCTTTCATATAAGCCCAGCCCCATCGCCGGATATTGCGTCCCCTGGCCCGGGAAGAGGAAGACCACTCGTGGCGGACTGGCCTCCGCGTCACACTGGCCGCGATGGGAGTCGGGAGAATCGAGCGCCTGAGATAACTCTTCGATGGTCCGGCAAACCGCGATCCGGCGATGGGCAAACGCCCGTCTTCCGGAATGCAATGTGAAGGCCACGTCGGCCAGCTGCGTTTCCGGTTCGCGGCGGAGGAATGAAGAGAGATTCCCTTCCATCGCATCGAGGTCCCGTGGAGATCTGGCCGAGAGCCTGCAGAGGTGGAATGCATTGTCCGGCGACGCTGCCGGGACAGGGATCGGCTCTTCCAGCACGACATGAGCGTTGGTTCCACCTACACCGAAGGAACTGACGCCGGCAAAGCGGCGCGTACTGCCGGAGTTCCACTCCCGCAGGCTGGTATTTACGAAGAACGGGCTGTTGCCGAAATCGATCTGCGGATTCGGCTTCTCAAAGTGCAGGGTAGGGGGAATCAGGCTATGCTTCATCGCCAGCACAATCTTGATCAATCCAGCAACGCCCGCCGCCGCATCTGTATGCCCGATGTTTGGCTTGACCGAGCCAAGCGCGCAGTAGTTCCTGCGATTAGTCTGGAAGGCCTGGGTCAATGCGCTCACTTCAATGGGGTCGCCCAGAGGCGTTCCGGTGCCGTGCGCTTCGAGATAAGAAATCTCCTCCGCGCGGACACCGGCAACTGCCATCGCTTCGGAGATGACCGCGCTCTGGCCTTCCACGCTGGGCGCGGCAAAGCCGGCCTTCAAGGCTCCGTCGTTATTGATGGCCGAGCCGCGAATGATCGCGTGGATGAAATCGCCGTCGTTCAGCGCGGCGTCCAGACGTTTCAGGAGCAGCACTCCAACGCCATCGCCGGGGATGGTCCCATTGGCCGCCGCGTCAAACGCGCGGCAGCGCCCATCCGGGGAATTGACTCCACCCTGCGTGAAGAAATAGCCCATCTGCTGCGGGAAGAGGATGGTTGCTCCCCCGGCCATCGCCATCTCGCACTCGCCATTCAACAGACTCTGGCAAGCCATATGAACCGCGACCAGCGAAGAGGAGCAGCCGGTAAGCACATTGACACTTGGTCCGCGCAGATCAAGCTTGTAGGAGACGCGCGTGGTAAAGAAGTCCTTGTCGTTGGCAAGCAATGCCGGAAACAGTCCCACTGCCTGGAGCACGCGCTGGTTTCCAAAGATGTTATGCAGGAAATATGTGCTGATCCCGACTCCCCCATACACTGCGATCGCGCCGCGGTAGGCGGCCGGATCGTACGCCGCTTGCTCCAGCGCCTCCCAACAGCATTCGAGAAACAGCCGTTGTTGCGGATCGATCAGTTCCGCCTCGCGGGGGCTATAGCCGAAGAACGCGGCATCGAAGAAATCGGCATCGCGAATGAAGGGCCGCTTGCGAACCAACCCCGGATGAGACAGAAGCGCCGGGGAGACTCCTGCGCACTCCAGTTCCTCATCGGAGAATGTGGTTGCGCACTCGACTCCATCGCGGAGATTGGCCCAGTATTCATCGAGTGATGGGGCATTGGGGAACCGGCCCGACATACCGATGATGGCAATCTGGCCAGCGCGGGTGTTGGCAATCGTTTCTGTGCTCATGGCTTCGCGCTTGCGCGCCTCCTTGCTTCTACCTGATTTTGTTGCCGCGCCAGCGCACCCCTTCGAGCATCGGCGCGCGTATGTGTATCGTCCCGACTAGTTGGCTGCGTTCCGGAGATGTAGGCCGCCAGCGAAGCGATCGTTGGGTATTTGAAGAGATCGATCATGGTAACGCCCGCCGGAATAAGATCGCTCATCTTTGCAAATACCTGCGCCAATCGAATCGAGTGGCCGCCAAGGTCGAAGAAATTGTCGTGCACGCCAACCTTATCGCGGCCAAGAACCTCTTTCCAGATGGCGATGAGCGACCGCTCCAAATCATTGCGTGCTTCGACGCATTCCCGCGCCGGAGAATCGCTTCCGGCCTCGATCCGCATAAGAGCCGCGCGATCAAGCGCGCCATCGGCAAGCAGCGAGGAGCTGCCCGCAATTGCGACCAGCAGTGTGACCTTGCATCCAAATGCATCCTGCATGTCAAGGCTGCTGCCGATGAGCGATGCTTCTGGCGCAGCGTCCTTCGGCTTTATATACGCGATCAACTTATTCGCATGGGCCGCGGGCGCGTAGATCAGAGGGCGCATGTGAGGATTCGCGCCGTCCAGGCCAATGAGCGTGTGGCCTGGTCCGTAGGCCAGCGCGGCCAACATTGCTTGCACGCCCTGGTTACGGCCGATGGACTGATACCCCCGCGACTGAGAGAGATCGCTGAGATGATAGCCCTTGCTCATGCCCGTCTCTTCCCACATGCTCCAGGCAAGACTTTGGCATGGATTTCCAGAACCGCGATCCGATAGAGCGCTGGCATCCAGATAGGCATTCGCCGCTGCATAGGCCGCCACCGTTGCGCCGCCAAAATATCCGTTCGCCGAAGAGAAATAGATAAGCGCGCAGCCAGGCCGCGTCCTGGCTATCTCTCTGGCAATCTGGCTGACTTCTACTTTCGGTTCGAGAACCCGCGCCAGGCCGGCGATTGTCAGCTCTGTGAGGGGAGTTTCTTCAAAGACGCCTGCCATTTGAAAGATACCGGAGAGCCGCCGGGAGTGCCTTTCTTCGAATTGACGAACTGCTTCGTCGAGAGTGGCGCGGGTTTGCCCGGATGCGACATACTCGACATACTCCACCTGGCCCAGCTTGCGAAGGCGCGCCAGCCGCGATTGCTTTTCAGCAGACAATTCCGAATGAGGAGTACGCCCGGTAAGAATCAGGCGGCATTGCCGCTTCTCCAGAAGATAGGTGGCGATCACCTCAGAGATTCCACCCAATCCTCCGGTAAGTAAATAAATGCCGCCGTGCTCAATGCACACCTGCGCGCCGGTGGAAGCACGGTCAAAGGTCAGCCGCTCCAAGCGGCGCACGTGACGAACTCCGCATCGATAAGCAATCTCGGCTTCCGCGTCGTTCTCCTCTGCTTCCCAGACAAGCAGTTCCGGAGGACCGGCCAATGTGTCCTGATCGAAGTCGATATGCTTGACTTTGAGCCAATCGAATTCATGCTGCGCCGTACGCAGCAATCCCAGCAATGCGGCCTTGGCTGGGGAGACGGCGTCGCCATTGCACACAAATTGTGTTTGCGAAGAAAGAACCAGAAGGCGGCAGCGATAACCGGCAGGGTTATTGCGATGCATGGCCTGCAATAAATGGAGCAAACTGTAGAGTCCGCGCTGAAGCATTTCCTCCTGCTTAGCGGGGGAGCCGACCTCCTGATTGCCCAATGTCCAGGCGTGAATAACATCGACAGGACCTCGGGCCTCTTGAAAAGCCGGACCCAGAAAAGCGTCGTAATCTTCCGGCGCCTCAGGACGCAGATACTGCTCGCCAGCGGACTGCGATTGTTCCGAATCCCTGCTGCAGGCAGGGCAGATCGTCCCGCGCCCATAGGATGCAAACAGGCCTTGCAACGCACCAGACCCAAGCCGCTGATCCTGCGCGAAGATCAGTACACGATTTGCCTTCTGACTCAATATCCAAGGTGAACGAACCCCCTGAATCGCCTTGGGCTTCCACGCCGGCACATAGAACCAATTCGGCACGGTCTTCGCGCTGCCAATCAAAAGATCCACTTCTCGCAAGGCCGCTGCAAACTTTCCAGACTCGAAATCCCGGCACAGGGCAGACCGTTGAATCTTGCCGATCGTGGTCTTGGGAACATCTTCCTTGGCGACGGGCACTATGTACTCGGGAGCGATTCCGGCACTGCGCGTTACGCGCCCTCGAATTTCATTGAGTAGATGCGCGTCCTTGAACAGACGCTTTTCGCGAGGGTGAAAAAAAATTGCCATGCTATCGGTTGTGCTGCCCGAGTTCCGCACGGCGCAGGCCGCGGTGAAGGAAGGCTCGACGCCCTCGATCTCCTCCACGATGGACTCGATATCGTGACAATAATGATTGACGCCATTGATCAGGATGACGTCCTTGATGCGGCCGGTAATAAAGAGCTGCCCGTCGTTGACAGTTCCCAAATCTCCAGTCTCGAACCAGCCATCCTCGGTGAATTTGTCGCGATCCACGCTTCCCTCGCTCAGATAGCCGGTGGTTACGGATGGGCCGGCAACTTGCAGACGTCCTTCGATTCCTTCCGTGACAACGTGCCCCTCATTGTTGACAATGCGCAGCGCGAAACCGGGAATCGGGGATCCGACAGAGGCAAACTGATCCTCGTCTCGCGTGAGGTCCGCGCGAAAACGATGCGAGCAAACCGTGCTCGAAGATGTCTCCGACATTCCCCAGGTTGGCATCATCGCCGCCGGCTGGAGTCCGAAGGGCGCGAGCAGTTGAAGAAACAGGCGGGCAACGCGAGGAACGACCGCTTCTCCACCATTCATCGCGTAGCGCAGGCAGGATAAGTCCCAGCGTCGCCCGCTCATCGTCGCGGCGCAACTGTTGACCAGCGCATAGGCAAAATTGGGCGCCCAGGTTATCGTTACCCGATGGCGATCGATGGCATCGAGCCACCTGGTTGGATCTTGAAGGATAAAATCGGTCGGGCTGTGAATCTGCGTGCATGTGATGTAAACATCGCGAAGATGGAACATCACGATGCCGCCAACATGGTCGAGCGGCATCCAGTTAAACGTGATGTCGTTCGGGTTGAAGCGGTTGTGCTGCATATTCCCAGCGCAATAGGCCAGCAGGCTCGAATGGGAGTGGACCACGCATTTCGGCCGGCCGGTGCTGCCCGAAGTCAGTAGCAGCAAGGCCAGATCGCTTGGTTCCACCGCAGCGTGTTGCGCATCTCGCGGATGATTCCGGAGGTGATCGAAGCAGACGAGCCGGACTCGCTCATCAAACTTCAGATCGCCGAGCATGGCCATCAGCCCGTCATAAACACGGCCGCTGCAAAGCACCAGCGGATACTCCAACATTTGGCAGACCTGCGCGAACTTCGCCAGAACCAGGCTGCTGCTGTCGTGAACAGGAGCGCATTGCAGCGGCACAGGCACAAAGCCTCCCAGTTGGCATGCCCAGAATGAGACGATGAAATCGAAGTTGCGGCCGCACTGAAAGATCACCTTGTCTCCCGGCATCAATCCTCGTTGCCGCAGTCCGGCTAGAACCTTTTCCGCCTCCGATTGCAATTCGGCATAGCGCAGCGTGCTTTCGGCAACGCCATCTTCGGCAAAGATGATTGAGTTGCCGGATGCCGCGGCGCGAATCAGCGCGTCGGGCAGGGTGCGTGGCGCGTTCGCCGCGAGAATCAGCGGAACTCCGCGGCACTCAGATAGTTTGCCGCTTGATTGCAGACCCGGTGTTGTTGCATTGATCGGTGCTGCCCCGCGTTCGCTCTCGGCATCGCCGGAGAGTTCGGGAAGAATATCCGAGATATGAATTGCAGGAATGGGATCGCGGCGAGGAAGGATAAATACAGCGGCGTCTTCAACCTCCTCGAACTGCCGAAGCTGCGCTTCGGCCTCGCGCGCGAAAGATTCATCGATTACAGGTATCCGAAGCAGAGCCTCCCGGTCGATCTGGCCAGACAGAGTCAGCGGAATCGCAGAGACAGAGACAAAGACGGGATCGAAGCGAGCGGGCAGTTTCTGCAGTAGGTAGGAGCGAAGCAGTTCCTGCGCGAGTTCGCCCTTCGCCGCAACATAAAGAACAATCCGCGCCAAGCCGGCAGCGGTGAATCGTGAAATGGCTGCGGCACCGTGCAGCAGGCCGCTTTCGATACAGATGGATTCGATGGCGCGCAGATTCAAGCGCAGGCCATTGGCAAGCACGGATCTGGAGTTGACGAGATCGATTTCGAGTTGCCCTGCCGCTGTCCAGCGAACTCTTTCACCGGTATTGATAGGCGACGCATCGCCAGGCTCAGTAACTGCCAACCAGCCCCAGACGCCGATTGGAGATAGTTGGCCGAGATCGTCTTCGACTCTGCAACCAGGGGCCAATGGCACACCAATTGACACGGCCAGGTTCGCCGCGGAGCACACCAGGTGAAATTGGCTGCGGGCTACAAATCCGGCGCTCTCCCCGGTGGCATGAAGGTAGCAGAACTCGCCTGCAGTAAGCCGGCTAATCTCCAGAGCCAACGCCGGCGTGATCAGGCTCCCGCTGGCAATCAGCCAACGCGCAGCCCACGCAGCTTCCTTCGCTGCGCCCGAGTGAAGGAAGGCAACCCATTGCTCCGAAGACAACTGCAAAACAGCGGCAGGTTGGTTGTGGCCGGCCAGTGTTTGAGGAATATTGCGGGCCTCTTCGACGGAGAGAAGATACAGGCTCGCGCCACTCACCAACGGCCAAAATAATGCAGCAATCGCTCCGCAATCGCCCAGGCGAATCTCCGCCAGCATCGTCTCACCGGCATCCAGCGGGAATGCGTTTGCCATGCGCTCCACGGCTTTGGCAACCATCCTATGCGTAAATGTACAAGGACCGTCAAAGCCAAAGCTCAGCCACGCAGGAGTGCCCAGGACAATCTCGGGAAGCATTGGCGGCGCGTCCGGAGAGCTATCTTTTGCCAACGCCAACTGGCTTTCGAGTGAAAGCAGGGTGAACCCGGAACCCTTGATTTTAGGCAGGAATGCATCCTTCGCCAGCACTGTCGAGAGCCTTGCCTCGCGGACAAATCCCTCCAACATCGGCGCAGGAAGATCGGCATCGAGCGGCGCGACAATCGCTCCAGCTCTCCACAGCGCCAGCAGAGCAACAATGGAGTCCGCGTCCGTGTCTGCCAACAGGCCGACACGCATTCCAGCGCACACGCCTTGCCGGAGAAATTGATGAGCCAGAGCGGCGGAGCGTTGCGCGAGTTCTCCATAGCCGAGAGAACGTCCGGACGAAGAGAGCGCAGTTTGATCGGGACGCAACTGCGCCTGCAAAATCACCTGGTCCAGCAGCGATCTCTCGACTCCAGCAGCCGCATCGCCCGGCCGCTCCCATTGGATCAGCGTTTTCTTTTCTTCCTCGTTCAAGATGTCTAGGTTAGCGATGGTTTTGTCTGGGTCTTTTAGGATGGCCTGGAGCAGGGTTTGGAAGTGGCTGCCCAGGCGCTTGATTGTTGCCTGGTCGAAGAGGTCGGTGCTGTACACCAGCCGGGCGCGGATGCCTTCCGGGTAGTCCCAGCAGTGGAACTCAAGATCGAAGCGGGTCGTGCCTTCGTCCTGATCCACCATCTCCAGTTGCAGCCCCGGAAGCTCGACCCGCAGCGGCGGCATTTGCAGCGCGAAGACGACTTGGAAGAGCGGGTTGTACTCCAACGTGCGCTCCGGCTGCAGATGCTCGACCAGCCGCTCGAAGGGAAGATCCTGATGCGCGAAGGCGTCCAGCGACATCTGCCGGGTGCGCCGCAAAAGCTCGCGGAAGCTCGGCTGGCCGCTCAGATCGCCGCGCAGAACCAGCATGTTGGCGAAGAAGCCGATCAGCGGCTCCAGCTGCGCGCGGTTGCGGTTGGCCACAGGCGTGCCCACCACCAGATCCTGCTGGCCGCTGTAGCGCCCCAGCAAAATATAGAACGCGCTCAGCAGGGTCATGAAGAGCGTGGCGCCCTCGCGCTGGCTGAACTGGCGCAGCGCCGCGCTCAACTCGCCGCCCAGTTGCAGGCTGTGACGGGCGCCGCGGTAGCTCTGCGCCGGAGGGCGGGCGCGGTCCGTGGGCAGCGCCAGCAGCGGCGGGTTCGCGCCCAACTGCTGCGTCCAGTACTGCAACTGACGCTCCAGCGTTTCGCCCTGCAGCCAGCCACGCTGCCACTCGGCGAAGTCGCCGTACTGGATCGACAGCGGAGGAAGCGAGGGCTGCGCGCCCTGGCGGCGCGAGGCGTACCACTGGCCCACTTCGCGCACCAGCACGCCGATCGACCAGCCGTCGGAAACGATGTGATGCATGGTCAGCATCAGCACATGGACCTCGGCCTCGAGGCGCACAAGACAGGCCCGGAAGACCGGACCGCGCTCCAGATCGAAGGGCTGCCGCGCTTCATCGGAGAGCAACTGCGAAAGATGAGACTCGCGCGCCGCGGCAGGCTCCGTGGTGTTGGTTGCGGAGGCGGTGTCTGCGGCGGTTTCCGCGATTTCAGCGGCGGTTTCGGCGGCAAGATCCACAAAACGCCAGGGCAGCGGAGGCTGCGAAGAAACCACCTGGCGAGGCTCCCCGTCCACCATCGCGAAGGTCGTCCGCAGTGACTCGTGACGGGCCATCGACGCCGCTAGGCCACAGCGAAGAAGGTCCGCGTCGAGAGCGCCCGTCAGACGCAACATGAGCGGGACATTATAAAAATGCCCCACGGGATTTGTCTGATAGAAGAACCACATCCGCTGTTGCGCATATGAGAGAGGGAAGAGGATTACCTCTTCTTCCTGAGCTTCGGAGACTGATAGCATGCCCATGAGTTGTTCGGTCACAGTACGCCTCGCTTTCTTTGCGATCAGGCCTGGAGTTCGAAGACGCCATCGGCTGAACGCTTTGCTTTCCGGCTTTGCCTGGCGACGGGGAGAATCTCATTCCCCGATCCGGTCTCGGTTGGAGTACGCATTGATTCTTCAATCAATCTGCAGACTCCAGCGATGGTTGGTTCCGCGAAGAGCGATTTGAGAGACAGATGTACCCCGTAGATGTCACGAATCCTGGTAGCAAGCTGGGTGGCAATCAGCGACTCTCCGCCAACCTCGAAGAAATCGTCATTCACTCCTAATCCGTCTACGCCGAGAATCTCTTCCCAAACCCGTGTGATGGCTTCTTCCATCGGATTGCGCGGCGCGAGATAAGAGGTTTTCAATTGCGGGCGCTGATTCGAACTCACGGCCTGCGCTTCGCGCGTCCTATGCGTTGCAGGGGCTTCGCACGGAGCAGCGGCCTGCGGGACAACAAAGGTGGTTGCGCTTGCGGAACTCAACGCAAAGCGAAGAATCTCAGTCACCGGCAATGCAGTGGATTTCCCTGAGACAAGGCCATCCCCAATGACCCGTATCCAGTGCGCCGGAGTTTCACCGCCAGAGCTGGCGATCAACCGCTCCGCGGCAATCGACGCCATTTGGCATTGAGGCGATAAGTTGCCGCTCGCGGATGGAGAGAGAATGCAGCAGAATGGAGCGCCTGAGCGGCGCACAAAACTTTGTAACTGCCGCAATTCCTCCGTGGCCAAATGCGCCAGCTCGCGCAACTCGGAAGGCAAAGACGCAACCACTCCGCGATGCTCGGCTGCCTGTAGCCAGAAAACACCGTCGAGCGCTTCCAGCGGCGGCAGAGAGTTTGCTTGATCCGGCACAAACTCGACTTCGCTTCCGCTCCGCCGTATGGCCTGCAGGCGCGGGTCGACGGCGGATGAATCCGGATCCTCCGCTCTTTGACAAATAAACATGCAGTGATCTGACGCAACATGCTCTCCGCTGCGAATATCGGGAAAAGAAATCTGCCTCGAAAATCCGAGTTCAAAAAGCACATCCTGCCACTGCCGCTGCGAGAGAAGAGCTGAGTGACGCCTCAAGTCGGTGTCGGTGAAATCCCATAAACCGGCTTCAAGGCCCCAGAAGAGCATTGCCGGACGAGCAATCATCGTGCCTTCGAGCAAGCAGAGGCATCCGCCTGGCGCAAGCAGCCTGGAGAGGGCTTTAACCCCGGAACGGATCTGCGGCGCGACATGGACAACGTTGAAGGCGAGGACCAGATCAAAGCTCTCCGGCACAATGCCCTGGGCCGTTGAATCTTCGAGAAAATTGAATACCTGAAAAGAGACCTGTTCGACCTTCCGCTGCCGCGCCTCGCGCTCGGCGCGCAGGACAAAGGTCCGTCCTATGTCGGTAAATACATATTCGAAATCCACTCGCTCCTGAAGCATCTCGATAACAGGCCATGTCAGGAGACCTTCTCCGCCGCCAATCTCCAGTATGCGTATCGGACGCTCCCGGAACGACTCTGCAAGCTTCAATACGCACTCCGCAACCAATGCAATATATGCCTGCGCGTCGGTAGATTTCATCCGCTTTTGTATTAACGGCATGACTTGGTCGTAGTTACCGCCGGGAAACAACGCCTCCTTGGCGTCCATTGCGCCGGCCAGAACCAGATGATACGAAGACATGACCCGGTCTAATAACTCAATATCGGGACAAAAGTCAGGAAACTGTTGCTTGAGGGTGGCGCATAATTCCGATGAATTGGCAATCAACAGACGCTCTGGAGAAAAGAGGATCGTCTCCTCTTGCATTCTCAGAATTCCGTCGCACTCCAATATCTTCAGAAGCGCAAAGAACAGCTTTGAATACTTCGGCAAAATATGGAGCCGGTTCTCCAGTTCCCCAACTGAGTAGGCTTCCCCTGACAGAGTGGAAATATCACAGCGTTGCAGGAAGTCGAGGATATAGAGACTGCAGAGACGGTCGAGTCCTTCTTTCACGATTGCCGGAATCATCTCGGCGGGGCACTCTTTGCCAATTGCAGCCCCACGTTCCTGGAAAGGCTCGATGTATTCAGATAAATCGAGGAGCGATTGGCGCTCATGCAACGCGCGCGGCCGGGAACCTTGAAGGATGAACTTGCCGGAAAGAACTTTTGCAGCGGAAGCGGCAAAGTCGACCAATTCGGATGAACTCCTGCCGCCAACAAAATACCTTCCGCGAGTTTTTAGCAGCGAGGCATCTGAGACCTCGTCCTGCATTGAGCGAGAGTCTCCGCGAGAATCCGCATTGAGCACCCAGCGATAGCTTCCACGATAGGCTGAGATCTCCTCCAGGTAGCCGCTGCGCAAATCTGCGAGCGCTATCTGGTGCAGATGATGAGAGTCTGAGTCGGCGGGCAGGTCCACCAATCGAACCACTTTATGCGGCAAAGCCGACGCAATCTGGCGATGCAGGAATTCCAGAATACAGGCGTCGATTTGTTCTTCTCTTGCATCGAGGTTACCAGCCGGTTCACTGCCCGTGGGATTGGCTCTTCCCTGCGAATAAATGCAAATCGAGCGGAGAGTGGTTAGAGGATGCGCGGAAAGGTCAGGCGGAAGTCTGCTCAGAGCTTCAAGCGATTCGGGGCCGTTGCATAAGACGCCGATATGTTGCGGAGCCGATTGGCCAACTGCCCACTCGCGAATGAGATCAGGAATCAGGCGCAACGAGATAACCGGCTCGTCCGCAGTATTCTGGTCATCGAAAAAAAGAACCGCGGAAACTCCAGCCTGCGGACTCTGCACTGCCGCTCGCGCAGCCAGTGGATGCCATGTAACTGCCATTACTTTCTTTGGCATTTCAATGCGCGGAGCATTCCTGGGTTGTGCTTTGATCCAGTATGAGGCGGACTCAAATTCATATGTAGGCAGTGAGACACGAAGCCGTTGCTCACCCTTATATGCCGCCGCCCAGTTGACAGCGATGCCGGATTGCCATATCTGGCCCAGCGCGTTCAGGAAAGATGCGGCGCCTGCGCCCTGTTGGCCTAGGCCACAAAGAGTAGCCACCGTAGATTGGCCATGCAGATAGCGCGGATGCGCGGTAGTCAGACGGGATAGCTCTTGCCCTGGTCCTGCCTCGACGAAGAAAGCTTCCGCTGACTGCAACAACAATCCGAGTCCATCTTCAAAGCGAACCGTCTCGCATAGATGACGC
>CAZHKN010000010.1:0-38811 GCA_964532725.1 uncultured Occallatibacter sp. | reverse complement strand
ATTGACGCATTGGAGGCAAAGGCGTTAGCCGCCCAGCCACGCGAGCAATGCTACCTCTACGCCCAGCTGGTGCATGAGATGACCGAGTTCAGCATCATGCAATACGCAGCAGGGGATGGAGATAAGGCGACGGCCCTGATGAAGCGCATCCAGCTCTTTGCGCAGAAGATTCACGCCTCGGTCGGCGAAGATAATAAGAAGCTCAAGGATTCCGAGATTCTACTGCGGCATACAGCCTTCCGGCTGAGCGGGATCTTACATAACAGCACCTCAGAAGACCGCCCTCTGGTGGAAAAGACTCTGGCTATGGTGAACCAGGCGCAGGCGGAGGCGCTGTTGCAGGTCTTTCGCAAGTAACGCAACATTCCGAATTTAGCGGCACAGGCCCATCCCTTGATCTGCCTGTGGTTGCAAAATCATTCTACAATCGAGATATGCGGGTAACGGTCGGTGTCTCGGGCGGCATTGCCGCGTATAAGGCGGCGGAGTTGGTGCGCGCTTTGCAGCGGCAGGTTCTGGAAGTACATGTGGTGATGACCGAGGCGGCGACGAAGTTTGTTCAGCCGCTGACCTTCGCCTCGCTGACTGGGCACAAGGTCGTGACCAGCCTGTGGGACGAACCGGGAACCGGCGGCTACGATGCCTCCAACGGACAGAATGGGATTGAGCATATCGGCGAGGCGCAGTGGACCGAGGCGCTGATCGTTGCTCCGGCGACCGCCAACATTTTAGCCAAGTTCGCGCATGGCATTGCCGACGACTTTTTAAGCACGATGTATTTGGCCACAACTGCTCCGGTGCTGGTGGCGCCGGCCATGAATGTAAATATGTGGGAGCACCCGGCGACACAAGCGAATATCGAGACGCTGCGCCAGCGCGGGGTGCGGGTGATTGAGCCGGGGACCGGCGAACTGGCCTGCGGCATGTTGGGCGCGGGACGAATGGCCGAGCCGGAAGCAATTGCCAACGTAGTGCTGAATGCGCTGGGACGACGCCATGACTTGGCCGGTGAGATTGTTCTGATTACCGCCGGGGGAACACGCGAGGCGCTGGATCCGGTGCGGTTCTTGGGCAACCGGTCGAGCGGTAAGATGGGATATGCACTGGCCGAGGCCGCGCAGAGCCGCGGGGCTAAGGTCATTCTGATCAGCGGCCCCTCGGCGCTGCATCCGCCGGTGCATTGCGAGCTGGTTCGAATCACGACTGCGGAACAAATGCGCCAGGCAGTGCTGGAGCGCATGAAAGGAGCAACGCTGGTAATCAAGGCCGCTGCCGTGGCCGACTATCGCCCGGTGGTTGTATCCGACCAGAAGCTCAAACGCACTGGGCCGCTGATGCTGGAGTTAGCGCCAACCGAGGATATTCTGGCCGAGGCTGTGCGCCATCGGCGTCCGGGGCAGTTGATTGTGGGCTTTGCCGCCGAGACTGAAAACCGCATGGAGAATGGCCGCGCTAAGCTGCTGCGCAAGGGTGCGGATGCGATTGTAGTGAATGCTGTAGGCGTCGGGGTGGGCATCGACACTGAGGTAAACTCAGCGACGTTTTTGACCCCGAGCACTTCGATTGAGATGCCGGAGATGAGCAAGCGCAAGCTGGCGGACCGGATTCTTGATGAGATTCTGACGCTGCGCCGGCCCAAGCCCCTGCTCTTGGAATTTGAAGAAGACGAGAAGTCGCGGCAGGACCGTGTGCTGAGCGAGGCGCTTCCACCGGCTAAAGCGCGGCAACTGATTGTGGAGTAACCGGCTTGGCTCTGGACGCGGCAACCCGTGAAGCACTGCAGGCGCGTGTGCGCTTTTACCGTGACCTGGGCCTGACAGAGTTTTACCGGCGTCCCGTCGACCCAGCGTTGCTGGCCGCCGCGCAGGAGGATATGGCTCCTGCCGATCCAGCGCAACCGCCAGCTCTATTTGCCGATTTTCAAAGTTCTCAGGAGGAACCGATTCCACCCCGCAAGCCTTTTCCCGCCGTCCCAGCCATCGCAGCCGCTGTCGCTCCCGCTCAACATGCCGACGCACTGCAAATTATCCGCGAAGAGATTGGCGATTGTACCCGCTGCGCTTTACACTCGGGCCGCAACAAGCTGGTCTTCGGCGACGGCGACCCCAACGCGCGGCTGCTCTTTGTCGGCGAGGGACCGGGCGCGGATGAGGACGCACAGGGGATTCCCTTTGTGGGCAAGGCCGGCCAACTGCTCAACAACATGATTGTCGCGATGGGCTTGAAGCGCGAAGAGGTTTACATCGCCAATGTGGTCAAGTGCCGCCCGCCGGCCAATCGCACACCTGAGCCGGAGGAGGCAAACACCTGCTCGCCGTTTCTCTTCAAGCAGATCGATGTGATTCGCCCGGAGGTCTTAGTGGCGCTAGGCGCGACGGCCGCAACTTACCTGCTCGGCGCGCGCCAGCCGCTGGCCGGGCTGCGTGGGCGGGTGCATAGCTTTCGCGGCACGAAGCTGATTGTCACTTACCACCCTGCTTTTCTGCTGCGTGATCCCCGCCAGAAGAAGGAAGCCTGGGCCGACTTGCAGATTGCAATGCGGGAGCTGGGCTTGAAGCCGCCGACGAAAGGTTAGGAAGATTTGGGCTTACAATGAAGACCTTGGGGGCGAGTTATATACCACACATCACGCTGTATGTTACCGAAAAGATCAGGAATTATGCGGATAAGACAGGGACTAATTCGCGTCAAATTGCATTTCGAGATCCTTCGCCGGATTTACACTTGGCAAATCCACCAGCTACAAGTGGAGAACAAGTGCTTCTTGCAGTAAACGGCGTATTCAAACTTTCGGTCGGCGATACCTACGCAATTTGGGCTACACACCAATCGGCAGGTATCCAAGCCGAAGATTTTACGAGTCTGTACGATTTGCTTGCACGACGGCCTGAATGCCAGGTCAGGTTTGAGTGGGCATCAGATAATTGAGCTTACGGAAGCAGCGACTTCTCAAAAGGTTTGGGCCTTTACCTGAAAGGTATTTCTACCTCGGCGTAACCGCCCGGAGGGGTATTGTTCACGGCCAACGATATCCGGTCCAGATACAGGCGCACAATCCGCCATGTAGAGTTGCCAAGCACGACAATGGTGATTTTTCGGTCCGTCAAATTCTGCTGGTAGCGGATTCGTTTGTCGGTCGTGAGCAAAAGATCGAAGCCATTGTCCTCGGCCAATCTAAGCAGATCACCGTTCGAAATCTTGTCCCAGCCACGATCTCTGGCCTCGGTGACCTCATGCGGAGCAAGTGATGGGGCAATTCCGCTTGGTGTACCGTGGTCAAAAAGTATGCGCATTGGTCAGGCTACGCGCGCCAACGGGAATCGGCGGTGCATCAAGGCTGCGGGCGGTAAATTCGAGCACGGCTTGAATCTGCTCCCGCGTCACATGAAACTGCTCGATGATCTCCTCAATGCTCGAACCCGCTTCGATATTCTCAAATATTGTAGCCACAGGCATCCGAGTTCCGCGAAACACCCATGCTCCATTACGCCTGTCTGGGACACTTTCAACGGCGGCACATTGCGACCAATCAAGGACTGCCATCTTCTCACCCCCGCTTCATCGTAACCCGGTGCGACATTTTCCAGCAAAACAATTAGCAGGCAATTGACCTGCATACCAGCACAATTCCGCTACTTCCCTGCCCCAAGCGCCTTGCGGATGTTCGCCTCAATCTCCGATTCAGACGTCAGCCCCAACTGTGCGGCAACGACATTGCCCTGCCTGTCCACGTAAAAGCTGTTGGGCAGCGCGTCCAGACCGCCGTAGGGATGGCTGATCGAGTCGCCGTCGATCAGCACCGGATAGGGCATCTGCATCTTCTGGACGAAGCGCGCGATCTCTTTCTTTTCGTCGCTGAATTTTTGCGGGTCCTGGCGGTCGATATCGTCGGCCGAGACGCCAATGATCTCAAATCCCTGTGCGGCGTACTGATTGCGCAATTCAATCAGCCATGGGGTTTCGATCTTGCACGGAGCGCACCAAGTGGCCCAGAAGTTGATCAGAACGGCCTTGCCTTTGTAGCTGGCCAGCGAGACTTTTTTGCCATTGAGATCTTCGAGAGTGAACTCCGGCGCGGGCTTGCCCACCAGCGGCGAAAGAGATTCAGGCGCGCCGGTGATAGGGTCGGCGACGAGCTCTGCTTGAGCCACGGAGGACATGCGGCGTTCGGCAGCTTGCTGGCGGTACTCGAAGTTGGCCCAGCCAGCCCAAGCAAAGATGGCAAGAATCAGAAGAGTGATGCCGAGAACAATAGTATTGCGCTTCACGGGGATTGACCTCTCTTTTATTGTACGAGGGAGGCGGTGATTTTTGGCCGGAGACCAGCCGCGCCGCAGGCACCCGAAGGCCGTTTGCCCCCGCCGCAGGTGGCAGGTGGTAGCATCAGAAATCGATGGACAGCAGTCGGGAGAAGCGAAATCCGGGACCTGCGGACCTAGTTCGTACGGAAGCAGAAGCACTTGAATCCCTGGCGCAACGCCTTGAAGGCCCGATGGCTGAGGAGTTTGGCCAGGCGGTTGATCTGATTCTGCGCTGCGGCGAGGGGAATGGGCGCGTAGTGGTTACCGGCATGGGCAAGAGCGGGATCATTGCGCAGAAAATTGCAGCAACTCTCAGCTCCACCGGCTCACCGGCGCTGTTTCTTCATCCAGCCGAGGCGGTGCATGGCGACCTGGGCGTGCTGATGCCAGGGGATGTGGTCATTGCCCTCTCGGCCAGCGGCGAAACCGAAGAGATTCTGCGCCTGCTAGCCACGCTCAAACGCAAAGGCGACGCGCTGGTGAGCTTCTGCTGCAATCTCAACTCGACACTGGCCCAGGCCAGCGATGTGGCTCTCGATTGCGGCGTGGAGCGCGAGGCTTGCGGGCTGAACCTTGCGCCAACGGCTTCAACTACAGCGATGCTCGCGCTGGGTGACGCGCTGGCCATTGCAGTGAGCCTGCGCAAGGGTTTCCGCGCGGAGGATTTCGCGGAGTTGCATCCCGGAGGCAAGCTGGGCAAAAAACTGGCGAAGGTGCGCGACCTGATGCACGCGGGTGAAGCCGTGCCGCAGGTTGCACCCGCGACACCGATGACTGACGTGATTTACGAGATGTCGTCGAAGAAGCTGGGCATGACTACAGTGCAGCAGGAAGGCCGGCTCTGCGGCGTGATCAGCGATGGCGACTTACGCCGATTATTGGAACGCGAGGGCGGAGCAGCGCTGAGCCGCACGGCGGGCGAGGCGATGAATGCGCATCCGCGCACGATTGCAGCCAATGAGCTGGCCGCGACGGCGCTGGGAATTCTTGAAAGCAAAAAGATCACTTCGCTGGTCGTAGTCGATACCGATGCAAAGGTTGAAGGCGTCGTCCATCTGCATGATCTGTGGGGCGTAGAGCTGATCTGAAGGCCCGCGGCGCAGCCTGCTTTCCGGTAGCGCGACCAATTGGATTCGCCGTCTCGGGAGCGCCAACCGAGGACTTCAAGTAGCACCTCCCAAATGACAATCCAAAGACAAACTGCTGACAAGTCCGCATTCCGATGCCTCGTATTCTCATACCGAGACTTCGAGTGGTTTTCCAATAGATGCGCCTCTGTATGCCAGGTGAAGTGTGGCTTTATCTTGCGTCACAACGACTCAATAGCGATACCGATGTTGAGAGGCGCATTCTTTTGGAAACACTGAAGCAGCAGTTCTGATCGATGGAGCGGAGCATGAAAAGTACTCTTGAGGCATTGCCGGTTCAGTCGATGGAGATGCTATCCACGGAGCAGCTTTTGGGTGCCTGGACCCGCTCAGAGCCGGTGCAATTTACCGATCCGACACTCGCGTTGACGGAATTCAATCTGGAGCAGACTTTTTACCCGCTCGGGTTTCCGGTGCAGGTCTACACCAATTCTCAACAAGTATTGGACGCCGCGACGGAGTGCTGGGGCAGCTTTGACAAGCTCTTCGATTCCGGTCCCCTGACGGTGAAGATTGGCGTAACAGAAGGCGGAGCATCTTGCTGCCCGCCTGCGCCGGTTGTCCGCATTCGCGAACACTTGGGCACCAGCATTGCAGATGGAGAGAACTTTGCCATCTCAGATTACGATCAGGGATTCTCTCTGGTCTGGGTAACCAGCGCAACGCTCAATCACGCGAGCTATTTCAGCTATTTTTTTCTTGAATTCGCGGCCATGGGACTGATTGCCAATCGCTGCGCATGGTGGATTCATGCGGCCTGCGTGGAGTTGGATGGCGCGGGTGTGCTGTTGTGCGGAGATTCCGGCGCGGGCAAGTCAACTCTCTCTTATGCCTGTGCCCGCGCTGGTTGGACCTATATCAGCGATGACAGGAGTTATCTAGTGGATGGCCGCGATGACCGGCTGATTGTGGGCAATTGCAGCCAGGCGCGATTTCGACCAGCGGCGGAGCAGATTTTTTCAGAACTTGCCGGAAGAGATGTAGTGCGGCGAGCAAACGTGGGCAAGCCTTCGATCGAATTCCAAATCGCATCCGCCCGGCAATTCAGAACCTCGCCAGCCTCTCGCATTCAACGGATTGTTTTTATCAACCGGAATTTCAATGTGCAGGAACTGGTTCCATTCCCAGCCGCGGTGGCCAAGCTGTATATGCTGCAGTACGCGAGTTGCCTGCCTGAAACCCGTACGCGTCAGGCGATTATGTTTGATCAATTGATCGAGTCCGGAGTATATGAATTGCGCTATACAGATCTTGATTGGGCTGTCGAGCGGCTCAGCCAACTGGTCCGCGAGGGATATTGACTCGCTGCATAAACGAGCCGGACCAAGCGATGAAGAACGGCGAACTCATATCTAAGTGACAAATAGATGACATTCAACTGACTACGCCTTGACATGCATCTGCTGTGTCCGCCGTAGAGTTAGATTTTAAGGAATTGCTCGTTTGAGCCGGCGCGTCGACGATGAAAAAGCAGATCTCGAATGCGATTTATGGAGTGCTGGACTATCTGGCTTATCCGCTGGGAATGCTGGCCATTGCTCCTGTCGCTCTACGCGGGTTGGGCAATGACCGCTATGGCGTCTGGCTGATCGCCGTTGCAGCCATCAGCACAGGGGCAATCATCGCATCGGGATTCGGAGATGCAAACATCCGCATCGTGGCCATGCAGCGCGCCACCGGCAATCACCAGAATGTGATGCGCGCGGTGCGCAGCACCATGGGCATTCATCTCATCCTGGGCAGCGCGATGGCAATTATTGCGTGGTTCTTTACACCCATCGTGACCGCTCACCTGGTGACAGATGCGTCGGGGCTGCGCTCCGACTGCTTGTGGAGCCTGCGCGTCGCCTGCCTGCTGATTCCAGTGCGCGCCATTGAGTCAGTCTGCATCAGTACGCAGCGGGCCTACGAGCGCTATGGGAAAGCTGTCCAGGTAAGCGCCATCGCGCGGCTATTCAGTCTGGCATGCGCAGGCCTCCTACCCTTCATGACTCACACCGTGGTCAGCATTCTGGCCGCAACCGCAATCATTTCCGCGTATGGCGTATGGCTCCAACTTGCGCAGCTTCGCAGGTTGTTGAACGATTCCAACCTGCTACCGGCGCTGGATCGGGAAACAACGCGTGCCCTGGTCTCCTTCGGGATTTTTACGTGGATTCAATTGGTCTCCGGCCTGGTATTCGGGCAGTTGGACAGGCTGATGACCGGGGTAGTATTCGGTGCTGCGACAGTCACTGCCTATTCGCTGTGCGTGCAGCTTTCTCAGCCGATCTACGGAGTGGCCGCGGCGGGATTGCACTTTCTCTTTCCTCGCATTGCCGTGCAACACGCGCTTGATGACCGGGCAGGAGTACGGCGAACGGTTCTATTGGGATTCTTTGCCAACCTGCTGTTCGTGGCCATTGGGGCGGCAGGCGCGCTGACATTTGGGCAAGCAATCCTGCGCCTCTGGGTCGGGAACGAACTTGCGCAAGCTGGCGCATCAATCCTGCCGGTGATTGTCTGGAGTTCGGCTTGGACCGGACTTGGAGTCGCAGGCGCGTATTCGATGCTTGCTCTGGGAAGGCCAAGAACACTGACCTGCTTTACGCTGGCTGGAGGTGCTCTTGCGACCTTCGCAATGTGGCGGCTTTCAACACAGTATGGACTCATCGGAATCGCATGGGGCCGGATGTTCTACGGCCCGGTTACCTGCCTGGCATATCTTCCTCTTCTAGTGCTGTTGAACAAGCGGGCGGAGATCGATTCCGAATCCCCGGTGCCGGAGGAGAGGTTTCCTGAAGATAGGCCCTGCGCGAATGTGTTGGGCGTCGCGGTGGAGGCGCTGAATCTGGAGAGTGCTCTTTCGCGTGTCGCGGGCGCTCTTCGATCCGATAGAAAAGGCTACGTCTGCGCAGTCGGTGTGCATGGAATTCTGGAGGCGCGACGCGATGCGAATGTGGCTCTGGCGCTCGCCGACGCATCCATTTCGGTTCCCGACGGCACTCCGACCGTTTGGGTTGGCCGGCTGCAGAAACATGCTTCGATGCGGCATGTCACAGGACCCGAACTGATGCGCGAGATTTTCAAGCGCAAGGCATTCGCAAACTATTCGCATTTTTTTTACGGAGGCAAGGAAGGCGTCGCGGATGAACTCGCGGCAAACATGCTGCGCCAATTTCCGTGGGCACGCATTGCCGGCACTTACACTCCGCCGTTTCGCGAACTGACCTCGTCGGAAGAACTTGACCTAATCGAGACCATCCGCGAGTGCAAGCCAGATATGATCTGGGTGGGAATCAGCACTCCGCGGCAGGAACTGTTCATGCGCCGAATGCTGCCGCGTCTGGATACGCGCCTGATGTTCGGCGTGGGCGCTGCATTCGATTTTCACACCGGACGCATTAAAGAGTGCGCTCCGTGGATCAAGACCGCTGGATTTCATTGGCTGCATCGTTTATTGCAAGATCCGAGACGGCTGTGGCGCAGGAACCTGCTCAACACTGCATTTCTCTGGCATATAGCCCTGCAATTGACGGGATTGAAGGACTATCCCCTGCCCGCGCGTTCGAAAAGATATCGAGTCCGACATGCGTATGTTGCCGATCAGCTGGCGGTTAAACCAGAACTCGAACTCAGCCGATAATCTATCGCGGTTTTCCAATTGGTTTAGAGCGGAGTTGATACACTCGAGTGGCTTTTTCCTTAAGGAATAAGCCGCCTTGCACAATTTCAATCAATCCGCGGAAATTGGAGAACCGCTCTAGTAAGCCGGCTCGGGCTCGGGTTCGTATGGTTCGCCAAATTTATTCAGATGAGTAGTGGGCAGGCGGGATAGCTCGCGCGCATCCAGTGATAAGGCTTCCGACTTTCCTGGGGCAAGATGAACACGCCGTACTAACCGGGCCAGATCCTGCTGCGTGAGGCCTTCGATCCATACATGCGCTTCGTACTCGCCGGGCTGAATATTTTCGAGTTGGATACTCTCGTCCCGATCCGCAATGGCATAGTACGGCGTTGCCAGAACCAGTACAACCGCACTCATCTGCGGGTGAATATTGCAGAAGATGTAGGAGACTCCTTCGCGAGAGAAGACAACATCCTTTGACTTTCCCGCCTCATAAAGGCCAAGATCGAATCTCTTCCCGTTGAAGAGCGAAAAGACATTATGAAAGAACGGATCAGCGTTGGGAAAAGAAACTGTGCTTCCCACCGGAACAACCAGAAGATGCGGAGTGAACATCCGATTCTTCTGCACCAGTGTAAAGTGGCCTGGAGGCGGAGCTGGGTTAGCCGAAGCAGCGGAGAGAGGCGTTAGCCACAGCACCGCCGCGGGCGTATGCCCCTTCATCTGCCCTGGCGTGAGGTCAATATGCGCATGCACTTGCGCACTCTTCGGCTGCTGCCCGCTCTGCCCGAGGGCCAGCAGCGGGAGAAGCGCAAATCCGCCTAGCAGGGCGGTACGAAACCGGAATGGAGTTTTCATATACATAATCAAAATTTGTAACCTGCGGCAACGCCGATGACGTCACTGAACTCGGTAGGCCCGTTTACAGGCGACGAAGCAATGCGGCGATACTCGATGGAGTACAACAGATATGCGCTCGGCTTGTAGATCACGTTCCAGGTAAAAGTCCGGTTGCGAACAAGATTGTAGTAGCTGCTGGGGTTTGCCGTCGCGAATGGCCGAAGCTGATTGCCGGGTACATTATCGATACCTAAAGCCTCATTGAATTCAAGCCGGCCATTGACCTTCTCTTTGGCCTGCATCCATCCGCCCATATCGTCTAGCACACGAAAATATCCCATGCCTGCATAAAGGCCATAGGCGTAGTCCTTGTACGCCCCTCCGCCGAGACCGCCAAGTGCGGCGCCGCGATAGGCGCTCCCGGCAAACTCAAAATACGAAGAGATTGGAAGGCGAAAATCCATTGTCCCCGCCCACGAGTCGAAGTTGGTTCCCTCCGCGGTTTGATGCGGCGCGAAGTATCCGCCGATGCCGAGATGCGCCTGGCCATCACCGAGGGGACTAACGAGAGCAACGCGAGCCTGTACCCCAGGCCAGCGGCTTTGCTCGGAGGCGGATGGCGGCGTAACAAGCGAAGGAATGGCAGCAGTGTAGGCATTTGGCGGATCTGCGACATCGATCAACGCCGTCTGCATTTGCAAGATCGTGTCACGATGCATCGGGAGATCCTCAGAAACTCCAGCTTGTGGATTCCATGCCCAGAGATTGCCCGACCAGGCCAGGGCGGGTTCAGCAATTGCGGTGAGCGAAGTTGGCGTCTCTGGACTGATGAGCGGCCTGTCGAGAGAAAAGAATGCGGTTGTGTGTTTCCAATCCAACTCGGCATGCGCCGTGCGCAAGCGCAGAAAGCCGAGTTCGCCTGCTGAGCTTGCTGCCGCGCCGTCAAAGTCGCCGCGCAGATCCGCGTGGCTGCGCGCGCCAAATACATGCGGCCCTCGCGCGTCGATGCCGATTAAAGATTGTCGAAGCGAAGCGCCCGTTGCGCCGGAGCCCGCGAGCGCCACAGTTGGGGTTGGAGCCGTATCAACCGCGCGTGTGTTCACGAAGCCGTTGAACAAAATCATCCCGCTCAGCGTAACCGGATATTTGGATGCGCTTTCAACTTTTGCCTGTTCATGAGCGGCAAGAGCTGCCTCCTGCACATCCTGCTTTTCGCGGACTTCCTCCACCGCAGCCGCCAACTGCGTTGCATCCGCGGACGCCGATGCCGCGGTGATGTTCTTTGCCGGGAGCCCTGCTTGCTGACGCAGAGCGGCCAGTTGCTGCTGCAACTCCCGCAACTGCCGCTGCGATTCATCAACCTGAGTTTGCACACGCAGAATCGCGCTATCCAGCTGCTCCATTTTCTCGGCCACGCCCTCCTGTGCAGAGATATGCGAAGTGAAGACGAGCACCGTAGCGAGCAGAGGCGCTGACCATGCAGCGCGCCGGATGCCGCATTTCAAAGCCATCAAGGCAAAGATCGTCTGCTTCATAACACCCCCATTCCAGAGCGAATCGGCGCCTGCGCAAGTGGAGCATCGAAGCCCCTGGCGATTGACATGCGAAAGACAGTCTCACCGGGCCTGCTGCGCAATAAAGTGACGACGCCACCGTGTTCGGCCGCGATGCACTGTGTAAGCGCCAACCCCAAACCCGATCCTTTCTGCTTGCCTTCGCTGACGAACGGTTCAAAGAGCGTGTTGCGAATACCCGCGGGAACGCCATCTCCGTTATCGATTACTTCGACAATGATCTGTGTATCACGCGCGTCAAGGTCAATTGAGACTTTGTGCGCGCCAGCTGCGGAGCGCGGCGCCTGACATGCATTCAACAGAAGGTTATACACCGCGCGCTCAACCTGCGTCGCGTCGATGACAGCGCCAGTCAAAGCCGGATCGCAGGAGTGAATGGTGAACTGTACGCCGGCAGCATCAGGATGAGAGCGAATCATGCCCATTACTTTCTCTATTGCAGCGGCCAGGGAATGATGGGAGCGGCGAATTCCCGGACCCGACCGGCTGATAATCAGCAGAGATTCTAGCAGGTCTGTGGTTCCGTCGACCGCAGATCGAATTTCAGCGAGGATCTCGTTGCGGTCCTGTTCATTGAGCTTTCCCGAGGCGAGGAACTCCGAGTTTGCGTAAACGGCGGCGAGATAATGGCGCAGATCGTGAGATACGGAGTTGGCCATGCGGCCGATTGTGGCCAGCCGCTCCGACTCCAGCAGCGATTGGTGGGCTTGCAAAATCTCCTTGCGCATCCCTCCGAAAGCTCCGCTCAGTTCACGCACTTCGCGTGTGCCCCGAAAGGGCAACAGGTGCGCGCTGTCGCCTTCAGCAAACGCGCGCACGCCGGCGGCCAGTTCCTCCAGAGGACGAGTAACGGCCCGCGAGAGCATGAACATCAATCCAGTTCCAAGAACCAACGCCAGCACACCGGCTGACAGGACGATGCGGTCGATCTGGCGAATGGATCGCTCTTGCTGATCGAGAGATTTCAACTCGATCAAGCGCAGCGGCTCAGCCGTACCCTGCGAGAGGACGCGCACTACAGCCAGATAAGATTCGCCGCCGAGAATAACCTTGAACGGCTCCGCCGATTGATTCGCGCCGGCGGTCCCAACGCCTGGCACCTGCTTCTCCAGTTCGGGCTTGAGTGAACTAGCCAACAGAATGCCGCCAGAAAAAAACGATGCTTCGACGCCGGTGGCCTTGCTCAGTTGCTCGACGGCAGGACGATTGATCGCGAACCCGCTGATGACATATCCGAGAACCGTTCCTTCAGACTGACTGCCAAAATATATAGGGCGGACGGAGCAGCCGAAGAGCCTCCCTTCGCTCACCAGATAAGGGTTGGGAGCGGCGCTCATATAAGCGCGCAAATCTTCGCGCAGCGGCTGGCTGGCTGGAGCCGCATCGTTATAGGCAGCCACAATGCGCCCATTGTGATCGGCAAGCGCGAATAGATCTGTCCCGCTTACCTTCCAGAACTCCTGGCCGCCGTCTTCGATCGTCCTTTCGTCGTTGGTGGTCATCAGGGCTTTGAGGCTAGGCAGATCAGCCAGCAGAGCATTTTCGCGATCGAGCGCAACCATGCGCTCGGCCTGGAATTTCGCGAAGATCGCGATGGAATTTGTTAGGTCTGAAGAGACGCTGCTGACAAACAGCGATTGAAGCGGCTGACGAATCGCCAACTCGCTGACGAGCATGGTACCGGCTATGATGCCCGCCATAGCGAGAGTCAGAAGCACACGTGTACGTAGCCCGCGATTCTCACGGAGAGAAATGGCCGGCGCAGCGGAAGCGTGTCTGATCGGTTGGTCCGCCATTCAATCAGGGTACGAACTTGTACCCGGCGCCGTAAATGGTCAGCAAGTGACGGGGATCTGCGGGATTCGGCTCCAGCTTTTGCCGAAGTTTGAGAATCTGGTTGTCAACCGTCCGGGTAGTGGGATAGCAGTTGTAGCCCCAGACCTCATTCAGGAGTTCTTCCCTGCTCAGCACCCGCTCGGCATGGTCGGTAAAGAATTTAAGCAGTTTGAACTCATGCGATGTAAGCTGAATCGGCTGGCCGTTGCGGTTGGCTGTCATCTTCTGGAAGTCCACTTCGCAATCGGCAAAATGGAAGCAGGTAGTTGTGGCCGGCCTGCGCTGGCGGCGTATAGCGGCCTGCACCCGCGCCATCAATTCGCGCGGGCTGAATGGTTTGGTCACATAATCGTCCGCGCCCAGTTCCAGCAGAAGCACTTTATCTACGACTTCCGCAATCGCGCTCACCACAATCACAGGAGTGTCGCTGGCGATTGCTTTGAACTTCTGACAGAGTTCGCGCCCGGATATCTGCGGAAGGATGAGATCAAGGACAACGGCCACCGGACGGCGTGAGCGGAAGAGATCTAACCCTGTTTGACCGTCGCCGGCCGTGACTACGTCGTAGTTCTCAGCCAGAAACATCCTCTGCAGCACCCGCTGCATTCTCGGGTCATCTTCGACCACCAAGATTGTTCCCAGATCGCTTGCAGACGGCTGCACTTCCGGTTCGACTGCGGCAAGATCCGATTGCCTGGTCATGGCTTCCATTTTCCTCCCTTATTCGTGCAATTATGGGAATATCCAGCGCAAATGACAATGCAATGACATTTCTGCCGATCAGAGAATCTGGACTCCCATCTTCCGGGTCTCCGAGTCTGAATGACGTAGCATACCATTTTGCAAGACGGCGGGGAACTCCCTCATGCGCTGATAGAGTTCCATATACTGCTTGGTGATTGCGGCAGGAGCAAGCCCCGGCAACGGCACTTCGGCCTGTCGCGGCTCTGCGACGGTTTGCTGAATTGCCGCCAGATACCCTTCCATCGCCCCAGGGCCAAACGCCACATAGCGGCAATGATCGCCGCCAACCTCCCGGAAGGCTGGAATGTCGGAACAGACGACCGGGCAGCCGGTGATCAAGGCCTCGGCAATTGGCAGTCCAAAACCTTCAATCGAGGATGGGGCAAGCAGCAGGGTGCAGTTGCGATAACACCACAGCAGTTCCTGATCGCTGATGCCGCTGACCAGCAGTACGTGCTCGCCGAGGCCCAGTTTGCGGACTTCTCTCAATATACGGCCCGTCTCCGGACCGTTTATTCCGAGCACAAGGAATTTGGCCGAATCAGGCAGCATCTTCGTCTGAAGGGCCTGGGCAAAGATTCGCAGGGCGAGCGGCACATTCTTGTTCTGCCGATGCTGGGCGATGCAGAGAACAAAAGACTGCCCTTCCCGCAACTGTTCAGGTGCGCGCGCGCTGCCGCGGATCGGTTCAACTGAATTGGGAATCGTCACCGCTTTTCTAGCTATTTCCTCCGGAAACCATTGCGCAAGCCTAGACTCGGTGTAAGCCGAGACACAGGCAATCGCATCGATCTTTAGCAGGCACTGCCGCATCAACTGACGAGTGATTTCACTTCTCAGCTTTCCAAAATTTCCGGGAATATCAAAAGGGTAGAGATCGTGCAGGCTGACAACGGTGGGGCATTTATATGCACTGGCCTGCACAGGCGCGGGACAGGTGAAGTGCACCACATCGGCTTCGAGTTGCGCCGCAATCGAGGGAAGATCCCGATAGTACCAGGCAATTCTGCTGAAGTTGCTGTGCCGGATGGGAATCCAGTGAAGATGAAACTGCGCTTTCGTGCGCCCGATTGCCGCGGGAAACATCTCCCTTTGCCAATCACCGGCCAGAAAGTGAACCTCCGGCGCGCCGGGCGCGGAGAGCAATCCTCGCACCAGATTGGCCGCGTGACGCGAAACGCCATTCAGGTTGCACGGAGCGGATAATGCGGCGATAACAATCTTCACGATCTTTCCCTCCTCAAGTAGCGGAAGCGAATTCATTGCCGTGGCGCTTGAGACTCCGTGCCAGCGGCGTGATATACGAACTGATCAGGACGATGCTCCAGAGGGGGAGAAGGAGATCAAAGGGCTCGGCCTCAGCCACGCCCCGGATGAGAATGTACAGCAAAATGCCGTTCAGCACGGCTCGAGCTGCCCCGCGCGGCAGGCGGCGGATGGACCGGTACAGCGTCCAGTAGATGCCTATAAGCATTGCGATTCCTACTGCACCGTAGGCAAAGAACTGCTGAAGGATTTCGTTTTCCGCATGCCTAGCTTCGAACAAATCCGAACCGAATGGCGGAGCCACCTTCCACATGGAGTCCATTCCATTGCCGAGCCAAGGCTTTTCCATCCCCTCATCCAGGCAATAGATCCAGATGGCGGTGCGGCCGGTGAGGGTTTGAGCCTGGTTTCCCGTGTTGCTGTAGACGTCGTAATAGGACGAGAAAAGCCCGCCGAATGCCGCCATCAGCAGCAGCGCGACGGCAATCATACCGGCCTTTTTCGCGCGAGTCATCGAATTATTCTGCAGCAGCATGACAAGCTGGCTCACGACAAAGGCTATGAGCGTGGTCTTGCTCAGGCTGCGCACAACCGTCAACGCAAGAAAGATTGTGGATATTCTCCATTGCCCATCCTTGCGGCTGGCGAGAAACTGCGCCAGGAAGACGCCAATTGCGCAGAGGTTGCCAATCTGATTGGTGTTGAAATATTCCAGATCGCCCAGGCGAAGATCGGATGCGGCGGGAAGCAGCCATGCCACTCCCGCGAGCAGGATGCTGGAGGCGATATACCCTTTCATCATCGAATGCGCGACACCCTCCACAGCCTGGCTTCTGAATAGCAGGAGGACAATGGCAACGTCCGCCGCCAATGCTCCCCAATACATTGCGGAAGCCAGCGGCGACACGGTCCCGCTCCAGGCCAGGCTGCAAACGGAGAACGCAAGAAAAAACAGCACCCAGCGAACGGACGGCAAGCGGTAGATCCATGAGGTTGAGCGCGCGACCGGCCCCACCATCTGAAACAGGACCAGCAGCAGCAGAACAAGTTCTACAAGCACGCCGGCAATAACTCCCGGCTCAGATCCCCAATTGAGCCAGCGAGCCGCTATCAGCGCGAGGACAGCGCGAAATGAAAACAGGAAGCCCGCAGCCGCAGCGGTCAGGGAAAAGCGCTGCTCTGCAATTGACTCTTCAGCCGAAGAGAATGGCAGTCGAAGCGAGCCGCTGCTGAGGCGAGATAGCGCGATGGGTTGATAGAAACTCATGCCCGCCTCCTGCGAAAAGCAGTTATTTCGCGTAACGTCTGCCGCAATGCGCCGGAAGCCTCCCGCGCGATCATCCTCCGCGGATCGTTGCCGTCAACCGCGAGCCAGTGATGACGCAGGACAATAAACGCCGCGACGGCAAGCAATTCAATCAGAGTCAGCGCCAGTGTCAACAGCGCGCGGGGCGGAAAAGACTTCTTCTCCGCGATTCCCGGCGTGTCGATCACGCTGAGCACAGGAATATCCTTCGCTTCCTGAATCTGGGCAACCTCGAACTGCTGTGTCAACAGCTCGTAGACCGTCTCCTGAACACGCGCATTTCGGTAGAGGTTTTCATACGGAACCGCGAGGCGCGGCAACTGTCGCAGCGCGGGGTAGGAGAGACCGTCCGCAACGGCATTCGGCGAACTTGAATCCGCGTCATTGGCGTCTTTCGACAGAGACGCGGACGTGCCGCCGAGTTTTGCCAGTTCCTTTTTCAGATTGGCGGCGCGAGCCTGGGCCGCGCGAACGCGAACATTTCCGTCGCCATAAATTTCCTGAAGAGAGGTCAGTTCCCCTTCGGTTGCAATCAGCTCTCCCTCGATCTTTGCCGCCGCATCCACGGTCGCTCGTGTCTGTTCGCGCAGATCAACAGTCATATTCGTGCTGGAGAAATTGCTCAATGCCTCCTGCGCCCGGTCAAGATTCGACTTCACCGCCGCCAGCCGATTCTCGATAAACATCCGTTCTCGATGCGCGGAAGAAGTATTCGTCCGGTTGACCATCAGGTTCAACTCATCTAGATAGGCCTGAGCCATGTCCCGCGCGCGCTGTGGACTCACATCTTTGACGGTGAGGGTGATGACGCCGCTCTTCTTGTCCAGTTCGATGACGGTATGCTTGACAAGAGCTTTCGCGGCGTCCACCCGATACCGCTTGTGATAAATGGATTGAAGTTGAAAATGATCGACCAGGTGGCCGGTTATCGTATCGCTTCTGAGCAGGTCGATAAACAGAGCGCCGGTGTTGTGTCCGCCAAGCAGGCTCGCGGCCAGGCTGCCAAGTGACTCCGCGCCCAGCGCCTTGCCCGCCAATGCCGCAACCATCGCGGTTCCCGATCCTGAGTTCTCAGGCGGCATGATGCGCGCCGTTGATTGATATTGCTTGGGAATAAGGCAGGCAATCGCAAGGTTCAGCACAAAAGCGATGCCAGCCACGCGCAGCAGCAGACGGCGCTGGCTCAATAGCACCGATGCGTTCACGATCCAATTCGGAGCGAGCACTGGATCGTCTTGCGCGCTTGCTGAATCTCCGCTGAATCGCTCGGTCGCGTGTTCTTCCGCCTGCTCAATCATGCCACACCTATAGCCCTGCAATTGTCGCTGCAAACGCCAGCGACGCCGCCACCTGCGCCGTGCCCAGAATGTTTTTCCACACCAGCGAAGCCCCGATAATCTTCTGTGGAACTACGATCACATCGCCAGGGTCGAGTTTCGTGGAAAGAACACGGCCGCCCGAATGCCGTCCGACCACTGACCCGTTGGCGCGAATCACGAAAATCTCCTTGCGATTCGCAATTCCTGTTGAGCCGCCTGCCTTTTCCAGATACCACCCGGCGGTTTTGCCCGGCACGAAGGAGATGGCCGAGGTGTTGTACACCTGACCGCTAATCAGTACAAAGCCCGGGCGCTTGGGAATCTTCAAAACATCGCCGGCGCGGACCTCGATATCCGAAGCGGTGCCGGCCCAGCGATCGATAGACCCATCGATGTGAATCACCAGCCGCCCGCTGGCAGGCTGACTGCGAAGGCGAGAGAGTACCTGCTCCTGCTGCTGCTGAATCAGTTGCAGAGTGGACAACTGATCGCCCCCGGCGGCAAGCCCCGAAGACATTCGCGCGGCCGCTGAACTTGTCTCGATCTGGCGGATCAGCTCTTCGCGGCTCTTCTCCTCAAGCACGCGCACCTCAGGCCGAGTCAGCACCGCTCCCTCCGGATAGGCTGCTTCGCGGAGGCCGCCTGCGCGCCGCAGCACATCACTCAGGTGCTCGCCGTCCTTGAAGCCATAGCTGCCCGGATGCGCCACTTCTCCGAGGATCGAGATGGAAGCGCCGATGTCGTTCCACCCGGTGAGTTGATGGATGGTCAGCACATCTCCCGGCTGAAGGGATGAGTCGGATTGCGGATCGTTCTGAAGCACTGCGGCGCCAATCTGCAGAGTGCGCCGCTCAATTGTCACCGCCGAGTCGTTCACCACGCGGTAACTGATCAGGTCAGCGTCCACAAGCGATGCGTCCCGTTTGAATCCTCCGGCCGCGCGCACCAATTGAGCCGCGCTCATTCCCACAAACAAAGGATAAGTGCCGGGGTGAAGGACCTCGCCCTGAATCGTCACCTTCGGGGAGTCCTGTTCGTACCTGCCCAGAACCTTGATTGTGTCATAAGGCTGGAGAGCCGGATTCGAGTTGCCTACCAAGACGTCGGGAAGGTTGAAGTCTATGGTTTCAGGATGCAGGTCCGGCGCAACCAGCCGGATGATTTCTCCCCTGGCTGCCGGCTCCGGAAGGAGATCGCGATAACTTTTCAAAACATCCGCCAAGTGCAATCCGTCGCGGTAAGCAAGCTTGCCTGGGCGCGCCACATGCCCCTGGAGATAGACCACGCGCTCTGAATTTGGCAGAACGGTACCGATCCGCACACGGTCACCGTCTTTCAATTCAATATTCGCCAGTTGCGATGTCTCGCTTGCCGGCCCGTTCGCTGCCGGTGGGTCAACGTTGATCGTTTCGCGGCGCTGATTGGCCACGATGCGTTCGATGGTGATGTGGCTCAGTTCCGCGGCAACCGTCAATCCGCCCGCATTCTCAAGCCCAGCTGCAAGCGTCGTTTCATTGCGAAGTTCATAGATCGCAGCTCGCCTGACCGCGCCGTAAACAGCCACCTGCGGACCTGCGGGCGGAACGAGTAATGTATCGCCACCCTGTAAATGATCATCGGTGTCGCGGACGCCGCGCAGTAGAAAGTCATAGAGATCGATCTCGCCGATGAGCGCTCCATTGCGCAGATGGCGCATCACGCGCAGCGAACCGACGGCGGTCGGCCCTCCGGCGGCATAGAGCGCGCTGAGCGGTGAAGCGAGAGAGCTGATGTCGTACGCGCCTGGCCGCTGCACATCGCCCACTACGTAAATCCGGATGGTGCGCAGCCGGGCCAGCGTGACAGCAAGATGCGCGTTGCGAAACTGCGGCTGGAGCGCGCTGGCGATGAGGTTTTGCGCATTCCCCAGAGTCAGGCCCGCCACCTGAATCTGGCCAGCCTCCGGCAGCGTGATGGCTCCTTCGCGAGTGATGGGGCGGGTAAAGGTCTGTGAGATACCGCCCCACAGGCTGATGCTAAGCTCATCTCCCGGACCCAGCACATAATCCGGGCCGAGTGGAATATCGAGCGGCATCGAAGTTCCAGAGACGCCCGGACGGCTGGTCGCCGCGGCTGCAAGATGATTCGTGAATACTTCCGAGCCGAAGCGCCTCAATTTCTCCGGCGAGTCCGGGACCTGTGTGTAGAGATCGCGCAGTGAGAGCAGATTGTAGGGAGCGTCCTGATGCAGAGCCTTCGGCTCGTCGGTGATGTTCGTTGCCTTTTGCTGAGCCGGACGCTGCCCCGCCGCGCCTGCTTTTGACAGTGCGTCTTGATCCTGAAGTTTCAATGGCGTTGCTGAAAGCGCATCTGCCGCCGACGGATTCACACCCGACAGGTCGAGGGAGTCCATATTGGCTAGAGCGTTCTCCGAGGGAAGCATGGTTGTTTCGTTAGCAGCCCCAGCGGCGGACTGCATGTCCTTTGCCGCATCGGTATTCGCCATGTTCTGGAGATCACTCTTCGATATATATCCCCGCGCCACAAGAAAATGCGTGATGCTTGCCCGCAGCTCACTGTCTTTGGCAATCTGGCCGAAGAGCTGTTCATCGGTGATTTCATCCGCCAGAATGGTGCTTCCTCTGGCCTGCATCGAGTCCGCCAGCACAGACTTCAACTCGATAATGATTTCAGAATTCTCTTGCGCGATGGCAACGATCTTCGCCGCGCTCAGAACCGTCCGAGGATCCTCAGGAGCGCTCAGAGCAGAATCCGGGCTGCTTGAATTATCGAGAGAATTAACCGTTACTGAAGGTTGTGGCGTGGATGTTGCGCCGGGTTGCACTTGCGCTAGAATTGCGGACGCGAACCAGAAACTAAAAAGGCATGCGAACGAGCAGATGCGATGAAGAATCCTGCGTCGAGGCTTTCTGTTTGCTTTCTTTGCGGTCATCGCTGTTGTACCTTCGGCATTCTCCGCTCCCAATACATCGCCTCGATTCCGTAGCGTATTCCCTCGAAAAAGTGAAATCGCAGGCGTCCCCAACCGTAGTTGGCTTCAATCCAGTAGCGATTCATGCGAGCGGCCAGAGTCTCTCCCGGCGCAGGCCGCGTTATCCGCGCCGGCAGGCAAAGTGGAATCATCAATCTCGCCACGTCTTTCGGTGCTGGCCTGTTGGGTAACTGCCTGCGCAAGAGAAGATAGAGCTTGCTCCCGAAGGAATCCGACAGGAGCAGTTCGCGCGCATAGCGGCGCAGCCAGAAGAGCGCGCCGGCAGGGATTTTATCCGAGGGCCAACGCTCGGCCACGGCATTCGGAATTGTGCCGAAGAAGTCCGATACCAACCAAACAGAAATCAACATGGCAAGGTCGCCAAGCGGCTCGCCGGCAGCGATTGCTTGAACCTCGCCCCAGAACTCGCTATCGTCCCCGCGCGTGTTGAGATGCCGCCAGAACTCCAACACCCACGAAACCCTCGTGTATTCGTTGCAGAGATGCCTTAACAGATGCAGCGCCTGCTCAACCAGCAGGTCTGCCGAAGACAACGCTGGCAGGCTCGCTCCCGCGAATAACCTGGTCTTCGCCCGTGTCAGGCAGTCGGACAATCCCTCCTGGCGCGGCAGGCGATGCAAATCAAGAGATTTCTGAAGATTGGCTCGATAGAGATCGTCTATGCCCGGCATGTCGGTAGGGCCGGACCTGAACTCCATCGTGCGCCCGACGGTTGCATGCAATGTATAACCCAGATCGCGCAGCGCGCAAACCGCGGCGTCTGTGTCCGACTCGTCGATCAAGTAGTCGAGATCGATCTGCCTGCGGAGTGAAGGGTCGGGCACAGAGTCAGGCGTGAGCGTAATTCCCTTAAAGAGCGCATACGTGACATGATCCCGCTCAAAATGCCGCGAAACCTTACAAGCGTCCCGCAGCAGGGTCGCGGTGCGTTGCCGGTTTCGTTCCAGATTCAATGCGAAGCGATCAACAACCGCGCGGGGCACACTCTCTTCAATATCCAGATCCTTTAGCCGGTCGAACAGATATAAAGCGATTCCGCTGATGTCCAGCCAAAGCAGGATCTTTCGCCAATCGCTTTCTGAAAATCTCCGCAACTGCTCCGCGGCCTCGCCGGCTGAGGCTGCAAAACAGTGCACCACCGCCTCTTTTAAGCGACGAGAACCGGACGCGCGCTTCACTGCGAAATGAGAATGCAATTCATTCATACGGATCAATGAGAATACATCTCCGGTTCGCCAAGGCTGCCGGCAGGTGGAAGATTGCGGAGATACACCACGATCGACCAGATTTCCTCGTCGCTCAGGGTTCCCTTTGAACCCGGCATTCCAGAAGGCCATATGCCGTTGTCAATCACCCATTTCAATTGGCCGTCGCTGTAGCTCTGCACGTCGGGAGAGGCCAGCGACGGAACTGGAGGAGACATGCGATCCGCGAAGGGCACGCCGGTGTTCTGGCCATCAAGGCCATGGCAAGCCACGCAATAATGTGTAAAAGCCTCTTTACCATCCGCGATGCTTTGCTTGGAAACCACCAGCGGATTTCTCTGCGTCTTGTTGCCGAAGAACAAGTAGTGCTTGGCAAAGGTCATCACACGGGTTTCGGCCTTCGATGGGGGATTCGCCTTGAAACCATTGCAGCAAAGCGCTGCACATAGGATCAAAGCCAATACCAGGCAGATCGCGGGGATTGTAACAGTGCGTCGCATTGCTAACCAATCACATGCAGCGTCAAAGTCATGGACCCGTGGCCGTTGCCGCAGAATACCGAGCAATGCCCGACAAAATCGCCATCTTTGTCCGGCGTGAACTGAACTTCTCCGCTACCTCCCTTCGGGGATTTTACTTCTACATTCAGTTCGCGAAAGCGAAGACCGTGCGGCACGTCGACACTCTTCAATACCAGAATCACGGGTTCGCCTCTCTGCAGAGTGATGGTGCCCGGATCGAAGGAAAATCGTTTTGCAGTTACTTCAATCCGCTTGGGTCCAGAAGCTGGCGATGCATGCACCAGAAAGAACGGACCCGGGAGGAAGAAGATAGCAAGTACCAAAGAGAAGACCCCAAAACTTTTGATCATTTTGCTCCTGGGAAGCCATGAGGATTGCCTCGGAACTGCGCGACTCGCTCCTCTACGCGCCACCTTGGCTGGATATTGTTAACCCTATCTATGGACCCCGTTCTTTCTGTCATTCCTGTGTCAGGAGATTGTCAGGAGATTGTCGCTCCGCCTGAATATCATGCAAGAGCCCGCGAAAAATCAATGATTTATAGCTTGCGGAAACCCCATGAGCTAATTGGAGAAGTTACAATTGACAATGCTCTGACATTCGTAAGACGCGCCCATGACATATCCGCTCAGCCGCCAAGCCAAGCTGAGTCTATGTTGATTCTTCGAGCGGTTCGACACCATATTGCCCGACACTCAATTGCGATGGCCGTATTTTTTCTCATGGCCTCAATTGCGGCCCATGCCCAGGACGAAAAAGGCCAGAACATTCCCCTGATTTCCGGCGGTGTAGGATTTTTGACCAACACCAGCGGAGGAAACACAAGCTATAACCCCATTCTTAGCCCATTGATCGCAGCGCCGCTTGGGAGCCGTATCCTGGTTGAGGGCCGCGGCTATATTCTCGATGTTTTCTACCCCAACGGCCAGGCGGGATATGCGAGATTTCACTTTCAAGGACTCACCTATCTCCAGGCAAACTTCATTGCTTCCAGGCATCTCACGGTTGTAGGAGGAGAGTTCCTTACTCCATTCGCGACCTACAACGAGCGCCTGAGTCCGCTCTGGATCAGCAATCTTCAGAATGGCCCGCTGATCTCCGGCATCGGAGTAATGGGAAGCGCTTCGAGTGTCGGTGGCATGGTGCGCGGCTCTGCGTTCTCAAACTCGCATGTCAATGCAGACTACGCCGTCTATTATTCCGCCAACAGCACAAACCCAAATTTTTCAGCGGAGCACTCCAGCGGCGGACGCGGCAGCCTCTACTTCCCTAATGAACGGCTCGAAGTCGGCGCATCCTTCGGACGCCGGCTACAAGCCACCACTGCAAACTTTGCGGGAGTGCACGTCTGGTGGGAGCCAGCCAGCACCGCGCTCAAGTTGCGCTCGGAGTATGCGCATGCGCCGCACGCGAGCGGATACTGGATCGAGGCCGATTACCGCTTGTCCCGCTTCAATGGAGGCGAAAGTTTTATTGGCCGCATCGAGCCGGTCTTCCGCATGCAACAGACCTTCCGCTCTGCGCCCGATCCGGGGGATGGGCTTCCGTCTGCCGACACACAAGAGACCGATTTCGGACTCAATTACCGGCTGCCACATGAGGTGCGCCTCGAAAGCAGCTATTCCCGTGAATTCTCTTCAACAGGGGACAAAAATATCTGGCAAACCGGCATCGTCTATCGATTCCTTTTTCCAACCTGGAGGGGCAAATGAAGCGCAGTTCGATCCTAATCTCATGTCTTGCGGGCGCTTTTGCAATTTTGCCGCTCATTGCTCAGCCAACCGCGCCAAAGGGAAACAGCCAGGTACCTCCGGCGCAGTCGAAGCACGCTCCACCGCCGGCATATTCCAGCGATGGAGAACGGGTTTTCAAGCAGAACTGTTCTCGCTGCCACGAGGCGCCGCAAAGCTTCCCGCCTCAGATCTCAGGCACTGTCGTACGCCACATGCGGGTACGTGCTTCGCTCAGTGAGCAGGATGAAAAGCTGATTTTGAAATTCCTGAATCCTTAAGATTCCGGCATTTGATTTAAGCAACGTAGATCCTACTGCGCTTGATTGTGGCCGATGAACTTATCGGTCCACTGGATAAACCACTTCATGTTCGGAGCGTCGGTGTGGCCTCCGTCATGCTGCCGCCATGCAAGCTGGCCGTCGAGCAGCCCCTGGTTGACCGGCGGCATCTTCGCAGCGCGGTAATCGCCTTCGACTGCAAGCCCCTTCGCGCCAAGCAAAGCGTAGACACGGCTTGCATCCACGGTGGCCATAAAGCTGCCCTGGTGGTCAAGCCACTTGGCGTCGCCTTTCTCCGGGACGCCATAACTGATGAAGGCGAGCCGTGGCGCACACAGGGCAATGAGTTCATTTGAATCAACCGGGATGTCGCCGGGAGTTTTGCTTCCGAAGGCCGCCTCGGAGGCTCCGTACCGCATGAAATTGCCGGCCATCCAATAATACTCACCGCCAGTAAGGCTCTCGACGGCCTCTCCAAAATTGCGGCGCAACAGTGTGGCTCCGCCCTTGCCCGATGAGCCAACCAACGCCATCGCGAAGCGCTGATCAAAGGCCATCGTGACCAGCGTAGCCTTGCCGTAACGCGAAACGCCATCGATGCCTACATGCTTTGCATCCACTGCCGGATCGGTTTCAAGGTAATCCAGCCCGCGCCCCGCGCCCCATGCCCAGGCGCGCAACGCGCCCCAATCCTCCGGCTTGCGCGGCTGGCCTTTGTTCACCAATCCGATGATGCCGCGAGTAACGCCTGCGCCGTCGTCGGCCTGCACACTGGCCGGATCGAATAATACAAATCCCCATCCGGCAGCGATCAACTGCCAAGCATTGGGCAAGTCTCCATCCTCGTTGCGTTGTGGAAATTGGAACGGAGTTCCTTTCAATGGCTGCCACGCCGGGTGCTGCGCGAAGACTTCGTTCAGTGATGGATCCTGCTGCGCCAGCAGCACCTTCCATGCGCCATTGATACGGTCGAGTTCATCGCTGGAGGGTTCATTGGGCGCGGGGAAACCAGCGCGGCCAAACATCATCAGCACCGGCGCTGGGCCTTTGGCATTTGCGGGCGTCACCAGCGTCATATGGATGCGAACGCTGATCGCCGGATAAGATGAATTGTCCACCACGCCAACGAGGTCTTTGGCAATCACCGGCGTGAATCCGATCATCTCGTGGTCCGCCGCAGTCACGGTCCAGTTCACTTTCGGAGTGTTCTCCGGGACTCGTCCATAGACATATTTCGACAATGCTTCGACTAGTTCGGGCCGGCGCCCATCCCACCACATCTTCGCCGTCGCAACCTCCTTGCCGTCATTCATCGTCAACGGATCAGGAATGGTTGGAAAGGGGTTGGCCAGTGATTCATCGTAGTTGGCGTGGTTCGGCGCTTTCTCATCGCCACTTGGTCCCGGACGCAAGGCCTTGATGCCCAACTGGTCCATCATGTTTTGGTGATCCTGATCGGCTGTGAAGGTTACAGGAGGCGGCACTGAAGCGACTTGCGCCTTTGCAAACGGAGAGAAACAGAGGCAGGCCAACAGAAAATTCGATTTGATAGGTACAGGCACGGAGCTACTCCAGAGTGGTATTCTTTTCTCGTCTCAAAAAGCGATTTAGCTGAGGACACCATATTAATCGGTCTGCCATGCGACATGCACTGAGATTTCTTTCCGTTATCGTTTTCGTGTTTGTATCGAACTCTGCCTACGGGCAGGCGGGCTATTCTTTCACACACAAACCGTCTGTGTGGGTCGCAACCTGGGGCGCGTCACAGCAAATCCCTGAACCACAAAATGCATTGCCGGTCGACGACCTGCGCGATGCAACGGTGCGGCAGATCTTTCATCTCTCCGTTGGCGGCTCGGCGTTGCGAGTGCATCTCTCAAACGCCTTCGGAACCGAAGCTCTCCACTTCACATCTGTTCATATCGCGCGGCCGCTCTCATCCTCGACATCGGCAATTGAAGCTGCCAGTGATCGACCACTGACATTCGCAGGCAGCAGCGACGTGACCATTCCTCCTGGAGCGGAGATCGTTTCCGACCCGTTGCAAATCACCATCGCTCCGTTGTCCGATCTTGCCGTCACATTTCATCTCGACGCGCCGCCGGTAGTAGAGACAGGCCATCCGGGATCGCGCGCTACGAGTTACTATCTGCATGGAGATCTTGTCGGCGCAGCAACCCTGACGGAACCCAGGCATGTCGATCACTGGTATCAAATTTCTGAGATCGACGTGTTCTCTACTCCGGGAGGAGCCACCTTGGTAACTCTCGGAGACTCTATAACTGACGGCCACGGCGCGACAACCAACGGCAACGACCGCTGGCCTGATGTTCTGGCCGAGCGGCTGCAAACCTCGCCTGCCACGCATAATATCGCCGTGTCGAACCAAGGCATCGGGGGCAATCATCTGCTCACCGACGGCCTTGGACCCAATGCATTGGCGCGCTTTGATCGCGACGTACTTGCTCCGGCAAGCGTACACTGGGTGATTGTCCTTGAGGGCATCAACGATCTTGGCGGGTTGACCCTAAAAGGCGAGGTCTCTGCGGCAGACCACGCTGCGATCGTGCGGCGCATGATCGCAGCGTATCAGCAAATCATCGTGCGCGCCCATGCCCATGGTCTGCTTGTTTACGGCGGAACAATCACTCCCTTTGTCGGCTCCGATTATTATCATCCCGGTCCATTGAGTGAGGCTGACCGGCAAGCCGTGAATCAATGGATTCGAGCCTCCGGACAATTCAACACGGTCATTGATTTTGACGCCGTCGTGCGCGACCCCGCGCATCCCGATCACCTGCTTCCTGCCTATGACTCCGGCGACCATCTGCATCCATCGCCCGCAGGATACAAAGCCATGGCGAATTCCATTCCATTAATACTGTTTGCAGACTAAGTGCTACGTGGCTGCGTTTGCTTCAGTGAGAGAAACTCCAATGATGATGAGAAGTCTTCGCACTGTTGTTTTTACCGGATGCATTTTCGCCACACTGCTTGCACGCGCGAACGATCCGCCCGCAATCTCAAAGTCGGCTACCGGTGGGCAACTTATCGTTAACGGCAAGCCGTATCTGATTCTCGGCGGCGAGTTGGGCAACTCATCCTCTGGCACTGCGGCTCAGGCAGACACGATCCTTCCTCACATTGCGCAGATGCATGTGAACACCGTGCTCATGCCTGTTGCCTGGGAGCAGATTGAACCAACAGAAGGTAGCTTCGACTTCAGCATTCTGGACCATTGGATTGACGTTGCACGACAACAACATCTGCACCTCGTTGTGTTGTGGTTCGGCAGTTGGAAGAACGGCTTCTCCAATTATGCGCCCGCCTGGGTAAAGCAGGACACGAAGCGCTTTCCAAGAGCTATCTCTGCCGACGGCGCCGAAATGGAAATTCTCTCCACTCTCGGAACTGAAACGCTAAAAAGCGACAGCCGCGCGTTCTTTGAGCTGATGAAACATCTCCGTGTAAAAGATCAGGATCAGCAGACTGTGCTGATGGTGCAGGTCGAGAACGAGGTCGGCTATCTGGGGCGCGGTCGTGACCGGTCAGAGGATGCCACTCGCCTCTTTCGCGGCCTCGTGCCAATAGAATTGATGCACAAACTCCAGAGCCATCGCGACGAGTTCTCTCCTGAGCTGCGCGCGCATTTCAACTCATCCGGTACAACGTGGACGGAGGTCTTCGGAGATGCCGCGGATGAAGTCTTCATGGCATGGAACTATGCGAGATATATTGAGGCAGTTGCAGAACAGGGCAAGAAAACATACCCATTGCCGATGTATGTGAACTGCCAACTGCCTGCCCCGGCTGAGCGCGCAGGCGAGTATCCCAGCGGTGGTCCTCATCCGTATTATCTCGATGTCTATCGCGCCGCCGCGCCCTCGCTCGATTTCTACTCGCCGGATATTTACTGGCCTAATTTTGAGTACTGGATCGATCGCTACAAACTCAGCGGGAATGCGATCTTTGTTCCGGAAGCGCGGCTGGAAACCGCGCCATATAACGCGCTTTATGCATATGGAGCAGCGCGAGCGTTCGGCTTTTCTCCATTTGGAATCGATGGACTTCCAGCTACGCCGAGTGAACACGATTCAGCGCCGACTATCAAGGATGTATACGAAACTCTGGACAGCCTGAGCGATATTTTGCCCGCTCTTCAAGCTGCCGGCAGTACGCGAGGAATGGTGCTGCACAGCAATAGCCAACGCCCAACCCAGACCATCGCGTTAGGCGCTTACCTCTTCGAGGCCACGCTCTCTCGCTCGTGGCCGGCAAAGTCGCTATTGGAAGACGACGGAGCGATGATCCTTCTGCAATCATCGGCGAACGAGTTCTACATTGCAGGCTCGGGGCTGACGGTGTCGTTCTATCGCAACCCTGATTTCGATGCGAAGATCAGCGGAATCGCCCGCATCGAAGAGGTCAGCCGCTCCAACGGCACCTGGACCACGCTGCGCCGCCTCAACGGGGACCAGACCAACCAAGGCCGGCAGCTTATGATGGCTCCGCACCAGATCAATATCTATCGCGTGATCCTATATGCAACCGATAGAAAGCCGCTATCGCAGTAGGTGGCTCTATTCCAATTCGTGTACTGTATGGAGTTCCAGCGCCTGAAAAGATAAAGCGTGGCGGAAAAGATCGGGAGACCTCTTCCGCCGCGCAAACGCAGATGCGGGGATGAAATCAGTTAACGGTGCAAGCCGTTCCGTTCAATGAGAAGGCCGTGGGGATTGCGTTGGTTGATCCATTCCACGTTCCGTTGAAGCCGAACCCGGTGTAACTGCCACCGGCGGGAATGTTCTCCCAGGTCTGGCCGGATTGTTCGCTCACCGTAACGCTGGCCCCGCTCTCGGCCACTGTTCCATTCCACGAGCTGGCAATGGTCTGTTCGTCGGCGAAGGTCCATTTCAGCGACCAGTTGCTCAGAGCGGTGCTGCCGCCGTTCTTGATAGCGATGGTTGCTCCGAATGCACTCGAGTTCTGCGGCGTAATTGTGTAGTCGACTGTGCATGCGCTGCTGCCACCCCCGCCGGACGAGGAGTTAACGGTTAGATCAATGGAAGTGGACGCGGTCGTGCTGCCTGACGTCCCGGTGGTGGTGATTGTGGACGAGCCAGTCGTGGCCGAGCTGCTGGCCGTCAGTGTGAGCGTACTGTTTCCAGTGGTGGGGTTGGTGCCGAAGTTCGCGGTGACTCCGCTGGGCAGGCCGGTGACAGCAAGCGTAACGCTGCCGCTGAATCCGTTCACGTCCTGTAGCTCAATGGTGTCGGTAGCGCTACTTCCTTGCGTTACGGAGAGCGTGGACGCGGAAGGTGACAGGGTAAACCCGGGCGTACCGCTGGAGCCGCCACACGACGCTGCGCATACGGTTGCGTTCACAGACCCGCTCGCGCCGTTAAATGCTTCGGTGCCGAGGATCTGATAGTTGAACGTACCCACCGGCAGCCCGAGGCTTTTCCAGTGGTTAAAATGATTGGCGGTGGTGACTACGCCGTTCTGTCCGATCGTTGCCCCACCCCAGGCATCCAGATACTGTTCGAAAGTTGCCGTGCCCTGGATCGAAGGCTGGTTGACTTGCTGATGCTCGAAAGTGGTATAGGTATGTCCATCGCTGGTTACAGTACCCAGTTCCGTTGCATCCGCCGTGAACAGTGAACCAAACTCTGTGATGTAATATTCGACCAGTGGATTTGTCAGCCACCCATAGACTGAAATGTAGTTATAGCCGCTGGCGGAGCCAACATTGTAGCCAATCACCTGCGCGCTGCCCGGATTGAAGCCTTTGCCACCCACCACATCCCCTACACCAGACCACGTCAAAGCATAATTGCCGGCTGTTCCCAGCGTCATAGTCGATGATCCGCTACTCGTAAACAACGAGTAGAAGAACCCATTATTCGTGCCCGTTCCATTGTCGCTTACCGTTTGGGCGCTTGCCGCCATGGTTGCGCAGCCCGCAGCCAGCAGAACCGCGAGGACTACCTGCTGAACTTGTGACGAAACGAAACTAATTGAACGCATACGAACCTCCTCTTCATATCTATTGGTTGAGAACCGACGATTGCCGCAGGCATCGCCCCTGGTCGTGCGGCCCCCCTCATGCAGTTTGTTGCATGAGGGGGCAGCCAGTTAGTTGACGGTGCAGGCCGTTCCATTCAACGAAAAGGCCGTCGGGATTGCGTTGGTCGTGCCGTTCCAGGCGCCGTTGAAGCCGAAGCCTGAGTAGCTGCCACCGGCGGGAATGCTTTCCCACGTCTGGCCAGCCTGTTGGCTCACCGTGACGTTGGCACCGCTCTGCGAGACAGTTCCATTCCACGAGCTGGCGATGGTCTGGCCGTTGGCAAAGGTCCAGGTCAGTGACCAGCTACTTAATGTGGTTGCTCCACCGTTCTTGATGGTTATCGTTGCTCCGAAGGCGCTCGTATTCTGCGGGGTGATCGTGTAGTCCACTGTGCAAGCACTGCCGCCGCTTGAAGTTACAGTGAGCGTAACGCTTGTGGTTGCCGTCGTGCTTCCTGAGGTTCCCGTAATCGTTACTGTGGATGTGCCTACCGTTGCCGTGCTGCTGGCCGTGAAGGTAACTACGCTGCTTCCGGCCGTTGGGTTGGTGGCAAAGGAGGCAGTTACTCCACTGGGCAGTCCCGACGCGGCAAGCGTAACACTGCCGGCGAAGCCGCCCGTGTCCGTCACGGCGATCGTATCAGTGGCGGTGCCGCCTTCTGCAGCCGACACCGTCGACGCGGAAGGAGTGAGCGTAAAGCCCGCCGCTGTCTTGGCGCTAACAGTAAGGGAAATAGTTGTGCTTGCCGACAGGCTGCCCGAGGTTCCGGTGATTGTAACCGTAGATGTTGCCACGGTTGCCGTGCTGCTGGCCGTAAAGGTAACTACGCTACTTCCAGTAGTGGGGTTGGTTCCAAAGGCCGCAGTTACTCCGCTAGGCAGTCCGGAAGCAGCAAGAGTTACGCTGCCGCTGAATCCTCCGCTGCCGGCCACCGTGACGGTGTCGGTCGCGCTGCTGCCCTGCGTTACCGACAGCGTGGACGCGGAACGCGACAGCGTAAAGCTGGGTGATACGGTAGACGTGCCCGACACAAAGGTAGTAATGCTTTGCACAGGTAGTGTGTAAGTAAACGAGCCGCCTGAGACGCTCACCGCAGGTTGTTGCGCCAACATACCGCTGGCAGAGGTCTGGAAAGGCGTAACCGAGGTGAATGTCTCGCCTGAAGTGGCGAAGGTAACGGCGCTGGGGGATCCATTCGAATTGATCGCGACGATCTCAGAGGTTCCGTTGCCTGTATAAGCCGAAACATCCACGCCAGCGACTGGATTTGCCGTCGCGCTGACGCGGACTGAACCAGGCCGAACATACTTCGAGAACTGGGCTAAGGCAGCGCCATAGTATGTGGGATTGCTATTGGTGTCGATCAGCCCGTAGTTGATGTTTCCCCCGCCCGGATTCCAATCCCAAATCCACCACCATACATAGGCGTTGTATTCGGCCGTCACCATCGAGTTATGAACCTCCTCGGCCGCCGCAATTGCATCACCGATCGCCGGCGTCGCACCTGATGGCGTCAGATAGTGTTCGGTCATCCACACTTCCTTGCCTTTGTTTTCTGCGTTGGTGTAGAACGACGGTGAAACTCCGTAGATGTGCCCTGCGATAATCGAAATTTTCCCCACCGCGTTGGCATCATCCAGAGCCGGATCGGAAAGACTGGTGATGAAGCTCTCCGACTCCGGCATGATCAGCTTGGTCGTCAGCACACTAGCATTATTTGCCACCCAGGTATCCATCGTTGCTCCAGTCCACACACACGACTCGTAAGTCACGTTTGCATCTGGCTCGTTCTGCATCGAGATAGCATAAAGCGGCACACCGCCCGCCGCCAGGTAGGCAGTGAAAAGGTTCAGATAGTTGGCGTAGGCGGCGTATTCCGAAGTATTCAGCACACCCTCAACGGTGCTGTTGCTGCTCTTCCACGCTGCCGGAGGTGTCCAGGGGGTAGCGATGATGGTTGCGCCCAGCGTGTGGGCCATTTGTGCGTTCGCTAACTCCGTCGCCCAGTTGGAACCGCCGGTGGTCGAGCTGGGATCAATGCGCACGCGCAGAATGCTGAGTCCTAACTCTCCGTTGCCCGTGCCAAACAGTGCGTTCGCCTGCGCGGTAGTGAACTGCGGCATCCAGGACTCCGCACCGCCGTACCCGCGAATTGTTTGGCTGGTTGTACTGAAGTTGACGGTTGCCGTTTGCGCCCCTGCCAGTACGGGCAGGCAGCAGCAGAGCGACGCCGCGGCGAATCGAATGATTCTTGAAATCATGTGATTTATCTCCATTGGTTTGTCTCATGTGACCTTCAGTTTTCAGCCCATGCCGCACACAGCAGCCGTCGGGCGTACGTGAGCCGGTTTACTCCAGCCGGGATCGTTCACGTCCGGGCTTGAAGCCAGACAATGCGATCCTTCAAGCCTCTGATTTCAGAGGACATGCAGGGGTCAAAGCGCGCATCGAAGAGAAAATTGGCGCAACTCTCTACTCTTTTTGAAGTTAGGCTAAAGTCATCGACGGCCTTTCGCGCCGTTCCTGCCCTTCTTTCTTAATCTCAAGGGGGGAATCCCTCCTCATTTTGTTGCCAGCGAAGTGTACTCCCGGTCAAACGAAATGATCAAGATAAATCGATGTACTTAAGGGAGGAATGTAATTAATCCATGATATCGATCCCACGTTTGCAAGTGCTGGGTGTTCATTTACCGGTTGGCTGTAGACAATACCGCGACTGCATCCCATGGGGTCCCTTGCCCCTCGTTGTGCCGATGCGGATCGTTGTGTTGGAAAAAACGCCCCCGCCATTAGCGCCGCTGCTGGTAGCGGGTCGCAAAAACAAGCCCTCGACTCGAACTGTGCCGAGGGCTTGTTTTGCGGGAATTTCGAAGACCGGAGCTGCTGATTCTCTGCATTCTTGGTTACATCATTCACTGCATCCGCAAATGCCTTGGAGCCTTTGCTGCGGTGAATTCAGAGCCGGCTCATGAAATTCGGACAGGGAGTTAAGTGGAGGTTCTGTTCACGCGTAGCCTAGAATGGCTGGGATGAGGAGAGCAGATGCCCAGACGTCCACGCCGGAACCATTCAGCGGCGTTCAAAGCGAAGGTGGCCTTGGCCGCTATCAAAGTGGAAAGGCCAGTTGCTTGAAGGCGCCACCGGTGTCTTCGGCGGCGAAGCCAAGGCCTAGTCAGCAGCGGCAGAGGGCGCTAGCGCGACAATGTATTCGTCGAGCGGGTGTGGAAATCGATCAAGTATGAGGAGGTCTATCTTCATGCCTACGAAATAGTCCACGAGGCCAAGACGCTGATCGGTCGCTATCTGGAGTTCTACAATTCCATCAGACCGCATTCCAGCCTGGGGGCGTTCACGCCCGATCAGGTCTATTTCAACCGCCTGCCGGATACTCTGATAGCCTAAACCAAGAACAAGAACTTCCACTTAAGAAAAAACAAAAACTGTCCGAACAACCTGGACCACCGTAATTTCCGACTCCCCGAAAACAATAGGACGAGAATCAGGGGGTTTTCCGCAGCCTGTAAAGCTCATGCTGATATAGCTGGCAGGCGTTTCGGCCCGGGGCCACAGCAGATGCTGATCCTTGTGCACGACAAAGCGAACCAGCCAGCGTGGCGTTATGGCCCCAAATTGTGGAGCGGGCTTGGTTACATTGGCAAGCTGAAATGCGGCTTGTTCACCGAGAGAAACGCGGAGAACTTCTTCTGGCACATGCTGACTTCTTCTCTTTCTATCAGCCAAATCTTATCTGCCGCCGTGTGAATCAGCGAGTGAACAAACGAATCGCAAATAACAATGAAAACAATGCCAAGTTCCCTTACGGAAAGCAGGTTCCACTACAAAAAAATTGGAGCACCGGGCGGGAATTGAACCCGCGTATACAGGTTTTGCAGACCTGCGCGTTAGCCGCTTCGCCACCGGTGCCTGTGAAAAACAAAACTTAATACTTGCGCACACTATGATCCACGCGGTCCGACCATGCATGAATTCCGCCAGCCAGGTTCCAAACATGCTCAAAACCCGCCTGATGCAGAACCTTTGCAGCCTTCACGCTGCGCGTACCCATCTTGCAGATGGTCACAATATTCCGGTTCAGGTCCAGTTCATTCAACCGTTTCGACAGTTCGGGCAGGGGAATCAGCTGGCCGCCGATATTGGAGATTTCGTACTCGTACTCATCTCGCACGTCGAGCAGAAAAAGATTCTCGCCCGCATCCAACCGCCGCTTCAGCTCTTCAACACGAATCTCTGGAACGCTCATAGCTCCTCCCGTTTCCTGTAAGCCGGTGGACAGTTGCCTGTTGCTGCCGCCTGGCTTTCAACCCAAAACAGAAAACCCACCTGCCAGTTCAATCTCTGGCGGTGGGTCTGAATCATGTGCCGGCTTGTAACTTTCTCTAGCCCAGCCACTTCCTCACGCCAGAATGCATCTGCGTACAGCACACCGCTGCACAACAACACATTTGAGCGCTCATGGGGCTGGAAACGATCACGGAAAAAAGAATAGCACAGCCGCCCAAAAAGGCAAAACCCGATTCTTCTATTTGATTTCTGCCGTTCGCCAGCAGCCTCGCGCCGCGGTTTGAAGATCTGCCGTCTGACAGACGATCCACCCTAGGCGCGCTCTTGTTTTTTCGCCTAGGGTGGGATAGCAATGTGCTCACGCAGGGCCGCCACCAGCCTCCTACTGCCCGTTTCTTTTACTGCATTGCGGAGGCGTTCGCATAGCTCCGGCTGCGGAGCGCTGCGAGCGATGGCCTCAATTGCCTGCGGTGCTTCACGTCCATCCTGCGCGATGATCGCCAACAAATACTCAGCAGCCTCGGGCAACCGCGTCAGGGCAATCGCGCTCATCAGCACCGAAGTGAACCAGCTATCAGCGCCTTCCTTCAGCCGAGCAATCAACACAGCCAGCGCCCCGGGCAGCCGTGTATCGGCCAGCGCGAAGGCAGCTTCGCCCGAGAGGTCGTCGCCATCCTTGAGATACTTCGCAATCAGAGGGATTGCCGACACGTCTTCAATGCCAAGCAAGGACGAGAAACACGCGCCTAGCACTTCCGGCTCGTCATTCGCGAGCAGCGTTCGCAACCGCAGAAGCAACGCCGCGCTTGGTCCGCCGACGTGGCCAATGGCACGCGCGGCTTCCATGCGCACTGTCTTGTCAGTGTCTACCAGCGGATCGAGAAGAATCGTCAGCAGATCAGCATCTGTGATGCCGGGGCAATTGACCAGCGCATGAGTGCAGGCTCCGCGCAAGGCTCCGGCAGAGTCGGACTTGCCGCCCATCACCGGTTCAAGCTGCTGATGCCCCAGGCCGCGCAGATAGGCGTCCTTCTCGCGATGTTCAAGCCGGACCAGCGCCTTGACCAGCGCGTTTTTCGCCCAGCATTTCGGGTCGCTCTTAACTGCATCGATGAAGAAGTGGTTATATGCAGCGAGTATCTCCGGCAGCAGCGCAAAGATCTCATACTCCGCAACCAGCTTTGCTGCTTTGGCGACGATGAAGTTGTTGCGGTGGTTAAGAGCTTTGCGCAATTGCTCGATTTGCGCGGCGTCTGGAGTTGAAGCTAGCCGAATTGCCTCGGCGAGGGACTCCAACTCGGCAAGCTCTTTGTCGAAGCCGCGGGAGGTTGAGGAGGACGAAGCGGCGCGGCCTGAAGGCTTGGGAGACATGGCGCAATCAGAATAGCGCAGGGGGCCGCCCTCATTTGTGGCTAGTCAAGGGTGGGGGACCCAGCTGGAACAATCTCTTGATCATCTACAGGCACCCGTCGATCGATGCGTTTCAGGGCCGCGATGCGATGGTATTGTTTTTGACGCCGGTGGCGATGGGAGTGACCACTGGCGCGGATATGCCGATAAACTCGAAAATATTCAAGCTGGTGAATCCGTCCTCCAGGGCTCCGGTTGTACCTGTGGCCCACAGGTTTCCTGAACCATCCAGAGCGATGCCCGCGGCACCGCGAGCAGTTCCATAGCCAGTGGAGGGAGAGATGGGCACTCCGGAGTTGGAGAACTCGGCTAACGCCCCATCTACAACCCAGGCATTGCCATCTCCGTCGATGGCAATGTCACCGCCGAATCCTTCTCCTGCGGGATTAATGCCGCCGCCTTGACCCGAGCAGGCCGGAATCAATGACTTTGATTCCTTGGTAAAACCTTGCTGACTGGAGATCCACACGTCGCCCGAAGCATCGATGGCGACTCCCGCAGGCCCTTGCTCGGGCTCAAATGCTGCGCCACAACTGAATTGACCGGCAGTGGGCGGGTTCACAATTGCGCCAGAGCTGGAGAACTCATTGAAGAAGGCCGATCCAAATGGAAGCGCGCCCCAGATATTGCCACCCGCATCAATCGCGGTACCGGAGATTCCAGCTCCATCACCGGCGGCCCCCGGTGGATTGGCCACTGCGACAATAATTGAACCGGAGTTGGAGAGACCGGCAACACCGTTTCCGTACGGAAACCACGCGTTCCCCGCTGCGTCGATGGCGACGGAAAACATGTACGACGGAGCAAACGGTCCGAAGCCTGTGGATGGGGATAGAAGCGCGCCTGCGTTGGAGAACTCGACGACAGTGCCGCCGGGCTGCTGTGTGCTTTCGAGATAAGTATAATTTGCTATCCACGCATTGCCTGCGGTGTCGATAGCGATGCTTTGCGGAGTACTCAGCCCGCCTCCGGTATAGCCCGCGGCCGGGGAGAGAAATGCACCGGAGCTGGCAAGCTTGATCACATTGCTGTGAAAGGCATCTACCACCCATACGTTGCCGTCGCCATCGATAGCGATGGGGTGGGAGCCGGTGACAGCGCCGTCTGTGTCCTCATTGGGCACAGTAAAGACGAGTTCAATCGCGAAGTCGTTGGGCTGGGTGGTAAGCGCCGGGTTGAAGGCGGAGCTTGCGCTGGCCAGCGCATAAAGCGCGGCAACGTTGATCCCTGGGTGATGAGCGATGTTGATGGCAGCCGTGGCCGTGTCAGTGGGCTGCGCACCTGTGGTTGTTCCATCGGCGGTGGCGTTCTCGAAGAGCATCGAGCAACTGCTGGCATTTGCCGCGCCCACGCACGCTGCTAGGATGTTGGCCAGAGTATTGATCTCGCTCTGCGGCACAACACCATTGCTGCTGGGCGTGGTTGTCAGCGCAGTTCCAGTAGAGGGAGCGGCCAGGTTGCTGGCATTGGCGAATGCGTTGGCGATGCCGGTCTGGGCCAGCGCAGTCCCGGAACTGGAAACATGGAGAGCGTCCGTGGCAAAGCCCGCCATGGCGTAGGCCGCGGCGATGGTCGAAACCTCATTGACCGTTATCGTGGACGTAACGGCGGAGAAGCTGCCTGAAGCGGGGCAGTTGCCCAACACCGCCAGCAGCCCGGAAGCTGCGTTATCGCCGAAGCCCGCATCGCCGCCTTGCGCATAGACATATACCTGCGTATTGGCTGTGCAGGTATAGTCCCCGGTCAATGCAAAACTCCCATCGGAAGCTGTTACGACATAGGCTCCAATTTGATCGGAGGCGCCCGTCAACGATGGTTCCAGCAAAGAAACTGACGGATTTCCGTAGCCGGTTGTGTTGGCAGCAAAGAGGTAAACGTGAGCTCCAGCGATTGGAACCTGCCCATGAAGAACGACACCGCTTGGCGGCTGTGGCTTGGCAATCGTATAGAGAGCCGACTCGGCCGCACTGAGCGTAAAGCCAGGGGCAATCGCCGCCGCCATCAGCGTTTCTGTAGTGCTCACAGTAATCGGCCCGGTGTAATGGGCTGAAGCGGCGGTTGGCATCGTTCCATCGATCGTGTAGTAGATAATCGCGCCCGCGGTCGTATCTGTGATGGTTACCGTCTGCGCGGTCGTATAGGTACCTGCGGCAACAGAGAACGTTGGAGTGACTGCAGCGACTGTTGTAGTAGCCATGTAGGCCTGGTGGCCCGAACAACCGGCAAGCATCAGGGACAAAACTGGAAGCGAAATGAACATATCACGCGTATGCATGGCTCTCCGCCGAAGGGAAATTGTCCACCTTTGTCTTCGTAAACTGAATCGCGCCCTTTTTATTCCATCGAACTTTAAGCGATTCAC
>CAZHKN010000009.1:0-38848 GCA_964532725.1 uncultured Occallatibacter sp. | reverse complement strand
AGTGCGCACAATTGGCGAGCAGAAGGTCGGCGGGCGGCTCGGGCACACTGTTTCCCTTGGTATTATGTCCGTCAAGAATAAGGCTTATCTGCAAGGGCAACACGCATCCTTAATAGCTTCTAGGAAGCCCGTAATAGATATTGAGCTACCTGCTAACGACAACATCGACAACTACATCATTGTTGAAATGGATGACAAAGGGGACCGAAGAGAAATCGAGATGGGTTCCGTCGGCGGAACTGTAGGCGAAAAAGTTGGCATTCGAGCCGATAGAATCGTTCGCACGGCTACTACCCCAGCTGGTGGCCGACGTTTCAAGATCTCGCCCGTAAAAGAGCTGAAAAAGGGCGAATTTATCCTTTACTCAGTTGGGTCAGCCGATTTTCCACATGGTGTTTATGGGCAGGGTTATGATTTCACAGTTCAGTGATCTACTGCCATGAGAACAATGCGAGTCCAACCTACAATCTGTCTTCTACCAGCTGCTTTAGGTATTCTGATCTACCTCGCGCCTGCAAGCTTGTGGTCTCAAGCGAAAGAAGGCGACAAAGCGGATACGGTTCTGCTTGCTAACGGGACGCCTGTCCACCTTGTTTTAATGGACGATTTACTCGGGAAAAAGCTACAAACCAAGGAAACAGTTCATTTCAAGGTACGCGAGAACTTGCTCGTTGATTCTAATCTCATCCTGAGAACGGGTGCAGAAGCAATTGGACATATTGAATCAGTTTCGAAGAGCGGTCTATTGGGAAAATCAGGCAAGCTTGTTCTTCAATTCGATTATGTCGTCACCACAACAGGTACAAAGATTCCATTGCGAGGTGGAGCGGGAATTAGCGGAGGAAAGGGGGGAGCACTCACTTGGGAATCGGCTCTCTGGTACGGTCCAGATGCAAGTATGCCCATAGGAACGGTAATTAATGCCTATGTCGATCAAGATCAGCGAATATCCATTCCCAAGTAACTTGTTCGGATGACACGAATTTTGCATTCATAATTCGTTCTTAGCGGTAGCGCAATTCACAACGTTGTTGGTGAATGGTCGCAGACACAGAGACCACGCCTCTCAGCGACCTGTCTCGCACCTCTGGCCTCAGACCCGTCCCATGATTTACCCTCGTGGATGGTATGAAACTCACACAGACTATCCTCCCTCTCGCATTGGCTGTTGCCGTATCGGCGGCGGCCCAGCAGTCCACCAAGCCGGCTGAGGAGATTCCCGATGCTCCCGCGGCCACAGCAGCGGCGCTGATCCATCCCAACGGACCAACGGTGGTGATGGATACCTCGATGGGCCGCATCACCTGCCAGTTCTATCAAAAACAGGCTCCGCTGGCGGTGGCCAACTTTATTGGCCTGGCCACGGGCACCAAGGACTGGACCGACCCCAAGACCCACGCCAAGCAGCACAACAAGCCCTATTACGACGGGACGATCTTCCACCGAGTGATTCCCGAGTTCATGATTCAGGGCGGCGACCCAACCGGCACGGGCATGGGCGACCCCGGCTACAAATTCGACGACGAGTTCGACCCCAACCTGAACTTCGACCAGCCAGGGCGGCTGGCGATGGCCAACAGCGGTCCGAATACCAACGGCAGCCAGTTCTTTATCACCGAGCAGGGATACGACTCGCTGAGCCAGCACTACACACTCTTTGGGCAGTGCGATGAGTCGAGCGTCCTGGTGGTAAAGACGATTGCCCGCGTGGAGCGCGATGCGAACGACAAACCGCTTGAGCCGGTGGTGTTGAAGAAGGTAACGATTGTGCCCGAGGGGCAGGCGGTGCCCGCTGCGGCTGCTCCGGCCGCAACTGCGACACCGGCTGCTGTTAAACCTGCCGCGCCAAAGCAGTAGAGGGGAGAGGATTGATCCCATGTCTCAAAAGGCGAGGGACATGGGCACCCAAATTATGAGTTTGCGAAACTATTCGCGAAATACGATTCAGGATTGACAGGAGTATTCAATGGCACTCGCAGCAGGAACTTACGCCGTCTTCACCACCACCGAAGGCAAAATCACCGTTCGGCTCTTTGAGAGCGACGCGCCCATCACGGTCAAAAACTTCATTGAGCTGGCCGAGGGCGCGAAGGAATGGACCCACCCGACGACCCGCGCCAAGTCGAGCGATAAGCTCTACGATGGAACAATCTTCCATCGCGTAATTCCCGATTTCATGATCCAGGGCGGCGACCCGACGGGCACCGGCATGGGCGGACCCGGCTACCGCTTCCAGGATGAGACCAAAGGTTCGCCGCACAAGTTTGACAAGCCGGGTAAGCTAGCGATGGCCAACAGCGGTCCAGGCACCAACGGCTGCCAGTTCTTTATCACTGTGGCGGCGACGCCGTGGCTTACCGGCAACCATACCATCTTCGGCGACGTGGTCGAGGGCCAGGAGATTGTGACAAAGATTTCTCTGGTTCCGCGCGGCGGGCAAGACAAGCCGCACAAGCCTGTGGTGCTGGAATCGGTAGTGATTGAGCGGGTAGGGTAACTTTCTATACGGCAGTAAAATAGTAAACCCTCATCCAAGGATGAGGGTTTACTATTTACGGCGATGCCGAGGACTTATAAACAGACGCATAGCTCCAGAATTGCGTCACCGAATTTTTCAGCTTTTGCGGGTCCGATGCCATCGATTTCGAGCAGTTGATTGGGCGTTTGCGGGCGAGCTTCCGCTAGAGCTTTTACTGCCTTGTCATGCAGGATCATGTAAGCAGGGAGGCCCAGGCGCTTGGCCTCCGAGGCCCGCCATTCGCGAATGCGCGCGGCAAGAGCCTCGGACTCCGGAGTCAATTGGGCAGGTGACGCCGGCTTTGCATTGGATGAATTCGTCGAACCTGCATTCGTTCCCGATGGCTTGCCCGCTGGGGTTTTAGCACTCGATGATTTACTTTTGCCAGGCGCGCGGCTGCCCGCAAGCTCTTCGACAACGCCGTCGCTGATCAGCAGTTCGATTGCGCTGTTTGCGCGCAGATCAAAGCCGCGCTCCGTCAGGCTGATTTTGCGATAAGGAATCACCTTTCCATCTTTTTCAAACTCAGCGTCTTCAGTTTCGATCAGCCCGGAGCGGGTCATTGCGCCGAGCAGTTCCTCGAACTGGTCGCGGCTCATATGCGTGGCCCAGGATAGCTCGGAAATAAGTCCCTTTGCGGTTTTGTAATTGGAGCCGCGCAGAGCTTCGACGACCTCCTGAACCCAAACGCGCTCCCCGATGGTAGCGCGGCGAAATTGTCGCACCGCAGCTCCAGCCGGATCGCATATGTCGCAAAGCCCGCAAGGACGAACGGCATCGGAGATGTCGCCGAAGTGGCGGATCAGCGCACACATACGGCACTCGCTGGAGGTGGTGTAACGAAGCACCTTCTCGAACTGATCCTTGCGGTAGAGGGATTGGATACCGTAGGTCTTTCTCCAGCCCGTCTTACCAGCAACAACCATGCCGCCGAAGTCCTTGGTTGCGCCTCCGTGAATCTCTAGTTTTTCGAGAGCCTTGTCGAAGGCCTCTTCGCTGAGCTTGGATGCTGCCCGCAGCTCCTCGACCGGGCGCGGAGTTGCGCTCAAAGCACGCGCCACCTGGTCAAGCTCGCTGGTGGGCGGATAGTCGCGCGTGAGAAAGAAATCGTGGGTGCGCTGGTCGGCGTAGCTGTGCAGCAGCACGGTACGGCTGAGCTGGCCATCGCGTCCGGCGCGGCCAATCTCCTGATAAAAGCCTTCGAGCGTGGCGGGTAAGCCGGCGTGGATCACCGTGCGAATGTCGGGCTTGTCTATGCCCATGCCAAAGGCGATGGTGGCGACGACGACATCGAGTTCGCCTGCAAGAAAGGCGGTCTGCACGCGGTCGCGGGTCTCGGGGTCAAGTCCGGCGTGGTAAGCAGCGGCTTTCATGCGCGGGGCGGAGCGATTTGCATCAGGCGCGGAGAGCGCCTCGGCCAGCGCCTCAGACTGCTTGCGCGAGGTAGCATAAACAATGGCCGGGCGGCGCTCTGCCGCTGCGAGGAAGCGGGTGATCAGCGGCGCGCGGTCGGGCATCGGAACTTCGACAACCTCGATGGCGAGATTATCGCGGCGAAATCCGTGAATGAATTTCTCCGGGTTGCTAAGGCCGAGCTGGGTGATTATGTCAGCTTGTACAGCGGTGGTAGCCGTCGCAGTGAGGGCGAGGACAGGCGCGGGATCGTCAGTTCCCTGCCCCATCCGTAATCCAGGCAGATGCTGGCCTAACATGCGATAGTCCGGGCGGAAATCGTGACCCCATTGGGAGATGCAATGGGCCTCGTCGATAGCGATCAGCGCCAGCTTCCGCTTGGCCAGCATCTCCGGGAAGCCGGGAACGCGCAGGCGCTCAGGGGCGATGAAGAGAAACTGCAAAGCGCCTTGCAGGTAATCGATACAGGCTTGGCGGGCTACACCGCGGTCGAGACCCGAATGAATCCGCGCGACTTTAAGGCCGAGGGCGGAGAGCTTTGCTGCTTGGTCGTCCATCAGCGCGATGAGCGGGCTGATGACCAGTGCCGTCCCCCCGCGGGCCACGGCGGGCAGTTGATAGCAGAGGGATTTGCCGGAGCCGGTCGGCATCACCAGCAGCAGGTCGCGGCCAGCGACGGCGGCGCGGCAGACTGCCTCCTGATTGGCGCGAAAGGCCGCAAAGCCAAAGGCCGAGTGGAGCAGTCCGGTAAGATCATCCGAATTATGAGATTTGGTCAAAAGAGAGATGCCCAGGGGGTTGAGGAGCTATTCACGTTATGCATTGCCTCTTTCAACTTTACTAAAAGAGGCTAGACATTGATGCAATGCATCTCCTCCTATTGCGGACGGCCAAATCCACGTCCAATCCGAGGCGTCGAAATCCAGTCTTGCAATAAATTCGTTTATAAACGATAATCTTTCCGTGTATGAGATTCGCCACTACCTGACGTGTAGCGAGGAAGACCTCTTCATGGAATGGCGTCGGCAAATCCGCGACGCGAAGGCCGCAATCTCGATTGATCGCAGAATCAACCGGATGGAGTTGGGGAACTTTGGCGATCACAAGTTCTGCCGCGATGGAGTCTGGGAACTGCGCGTCGATGTCGGACCGGGCTATCGCGTGTACTACGCTATCACGGGAACGCAGATCATCTTGCTGCTCTGTGGAGGCGACAAGCGAACTCAGGATGCGGATATTGATCGCGCTTGCGAATACTGGCAGGCGTGGCAAGGGAGGAACCAGCGATGAAAGACAGAACTCACGATGAAGCAATGGCCGAGTTGTTCAAGGATGATCCGGCCTATGCGCTGGAGATGCTGAACGCAATTCTCGAAGAAGGAGAGCAGGGCGAACTGCTGATTGCATTGCGGCAGATGGCCAAAGCCTTTGGCGGCGTACAAAGCGTGGCCGAAAAGGCCAACCTGAACCCGACACAGCTTTATCGCACCTTGTCCGAAGAGGGCAACCCGGAACTGCGCAGCCTGAGCGCGATTCTGAAAGCGATGGGGTTGCGGCTAGCAGTTGAGCGGGTGCGGGCGGCGTAAATCCCATGTTTCTGAATCGCGACTTGGGTGACCATTTCACTCTCGAAAATTCAGATGCGGAGACACCCGCTAACTTGTGAATGGAAGACGATCATAGCGAGTTTGTCTATCGTGATATAGGCAGCCAATACGAACGTGTCAAGGAACAAGCTATAAGGCAATCCATCCACCTCTACCGCAAGTTGTCCGTTACCGGCTCAGGGTGAATGGTGACGCGGTAGACTTCGGGGCACTCCAGCTTGAAGCGGTCCTCCAATGCAGTGATCGCGATGTGGACGCGCTGCATAGTCAGGTCGTCGGGTAGAGTGCAGTGGCAGGAGAGGGTGATGTGTTCGCCGCTGCGGCCCACGGTGATTGCATGCACGTCAATGATATCCGCGAAGCTCCGGGCGGCGGAGCGCAGGGCCTGCTCGATGCGGCGATCGTCCTCAGTAACTTCCAGGGGCTGCTCAATGGTGGCCGGCTCACTCTCGATATGCGTGAGCACTGAATCGATCTCCGGGGCCTCACTGAGAATCTCCGCCTCCATCGCGCTGACAAAATCGTGCGCGGCTTTAAGTGAGAGCGTCTCATCCAGTTCCACATGCTGCTCGACGCGCAGGCGGCCCTGATGGGACTGCACGCTTAGCTCATGCACCGAGACATTGTTGCGGGCAGCGACGGCGCGGACGCGATCAAAAACGCTCTCGGCATTGGCCTCGCGGGGAATGGTGTGAATGATGACATCGGCCTCTGGCAGCGCGCGATGAGCGGCCTCAGTTGCGGCGCGGACTAGCTCATTAGTGTGCTCGAAGGTGGCGCGGCGCGGGAGCGCGAGAGTGAGGTCGGCAAAATATGCGGAGCCGGCGCGGCGGACGCGGGCCTGCTCAACAGCTAGCACCCCCTCGACCTGGTTGACCTCTTCAACCAGGCGGCGTCGCGTCTCAGAGGGAACCTCGTCGAGCAAAATCGCTACTGTCTCACGGCCCAGTTGCAAGGTGAGGCGGAGAATCATCAGCGCAACAACTACCGCCGCAAACGGGTCAGCGTAGCGCAGCCAGGAAATGCCAAAGTGAATGCCAAACCAACTGGCTGCGAGGCCGAGCAGCACAGCGACAGAGGACCAGATATCCGAGGCAAAGTGGAATGCGTCGGTGGCTAGAGCCGCGGAGCCGGTTTTAACGGCTGCCGCATGGAGCTTGCGCGAGCGCCAGTAATCGACCGCGATAGAAGCCAGGACCACCGGGACGGGCCAGGCGGAGTGGCGCAGTTCGACGTCCTGATGCAGGATGCGCAGCATTGCTTCCCAGATGATCCAGGCGCTGGAAAGAATCATCAGGCCGGCTTCAGCAAAGGAGGAGAGGTTTTCAAATTTAGCATGGCCGTAAGTATGGTCTTCGTCGGCTGGCTTGTCGGAGACGCGCACTGAGAAGAAGGTGAGCGCGGAGCCGATGAGGTCGAGACCAGAGTGAGCCGCGTCGGACAAGACGCCTAGCGAGCCGGAGAGCAGGCCGGCGATCAGCTTGAGCAGCGTCATGGCCGCCGCAGCCAGCATGGAGCCAAGCGCAACGCTGCGCTTTTCCGCGGCGTGCCCGGCTTGGCTAGCGGAGGTTGTCATCCGTTCTTAGACTACTAGGAGTCGCGAGGCGGTGTACAACCCGGCTATGCCGAAAGTATACGGCTGCCATGCGCAAGATTCATAGCCGGTGGTCTGCATGAGCTGTAACATCGCCTGCGGTGGAGGAAAATTTCCGACAGAAGTGGGTAGATAGTTATACGGCCCGTCTTTACCGCAGATAACTCGGCCGATGGCTGGAAGGATGCGGCGGAAGTAGACGGCATAGGCCTTGCCGATGAGGCCGCCCGGCTCGCTGAAATCGAGAATGCCTAACTGGCCTCCTGGTTTGAGAACGCGATTAAATTCGCGCAGGCCAGCTTCGTAATTCGTCAGATTGCGGAAGCCGAAGGCAGTGATGATGAGGTCAAGCGAGGCTGAACGCAAAGGAAGGTGCAGCGCATCTGCTTCGATGGGAACCGCTATTGGCTGGCTGGAGCTGCGCGTGGCAAATTTATGCCCGGCGCGGCTCAACATGCCACGGGAGAAATCCGCAGCGAGAATGGGACGGGCGCCTGCGGGGCGATGTTTCAAGAGAGCCATTGTCATGTCGCCGGTGCCGCAGCAGACGTCGATAATTGCCGCATCGGGATTGGCAAGGATCGGGCGGAAGCGGCGCGCAGTGCGGTTCCACCAGTGGCGATCCACATTGGCAGAAAGAATATGGTTGAGCAAATCGTAGCGCGGGGCGATGGAGTCAAACATCTGCCGCACAGCAATTGCCGCGTCCGCTTCGCCGGTTGCGCCTTCGGGCCTGGCGCCTGAAGCGGGCATCAGGCGCGCCTCGAAGTTATTTGGGCTCGCGTCAACATATGGTTCACCGCGCTCTCTAACTCGGCGGAAGTTACATCTTCCACGACACCAGCGTCGCCAATGCCGATGGGCAAAACAAAGCGGCGCACTCCGCCAACGTTCTTCTTGTCGCTGCCTGTGGCGGCGATGAGCTTGGCGGGGCGCAGTTTGAGCGGAGGCAGGGGGCCGTATAAATGGACGAACTTTTCGAGCCTGTCGCACTGCGCGGCGGAGATGGTTCCGCGCTGGCGGGCAAGATAGAGCGCGGCGATCATGCCCCAGCCAACAGCCTCGCCGTGTAACAGTTTTTTGTAGTTGGTGGCCTGCTCAATGGCATGGCCAACGGTGTGGCCAAAGTTGAGAATCATGCGCAGGCCGCTCTCGCGCTCGTCTTTATTGACCACGCCGGCCTTCATGCGGATCGAAGCGCCGATCACTTTTTCAAGCGCCTTGGCATCCAGTTGCAGAATCTCTTCGGAGTGCTCTTCCATGAAGCGGACAAGAGCGCGGTCGCGAATGATGCCGGCTTTGACGCTCTCCATCAGGCCGGAGCGCAGCTCTCGCGCAGGCAGTGTACCGAGTACATTGATGTCGGCAAAGACAGCAAGAGGATGATTAAACGATCCGACGAGATTTTTTCCCTCCGGCAGATTGACGCCGGTCTTGCCGCCGACCGAAGAATCGACCTGCGCGAGAAAGGTGGTGGGAACCTGTATGTAGGGAATGCCGCGCATGTAAATGGCGGCGAGAAATCCTCCCACATCGCCAACAATGCCGCCGCCGAAGGCGATGAGCAGCGAACCGCGGTCTGCGCCAGACGAAGCCATCTGGCGCAGCAGGCGATCCACGCTCTTGAGGGCTTTGTGCTCCTCGCCCGGAGCGAGGAAGAGAACGAAGGGAGGCTCCGCGAATGAGCTGACGAATGTTTCGCCCCAGAGCGCCCAAATGGGCGCGGAGGTGAGCACAAAAACGCGGCGCGGCAGTTTGCCGGTAACACGTTCGATGCGCTGTGCAAGGTTAGGGAGCAGGCCGCTGCCCGTAAGAACGTCATATTTCGCCGATGGTGTGTCTACGCGGATGGTTTGCACGGTATTTTCATCTTAAACGGATGCAACGGATTGACGATCAGCCGCCAGGAGAAAATCAGGAACCGATTCATTGATTTTTCACATCCGTCACGGAACCCATCGCTGCGAAATATGAGCCGCAATTATTCTTCCCTTCGGCCGTAACCTTTCCCGCGCCACCGCGCTCCTAGTTGTGCGGCACGATATGCCCAGCGAAAAGGATGCGCACCTCAACGGTGGACATACTCGTGCCGCAAATCATTTCCCTATGAGGTTTCAATGCTGAAAACAATTCGCCCCCTATTTCTGATCGCAGCCGGAGTGGCTGCCGTCTCGCCGATTTCGTTGTGCGCGCAAACATCCAACAGCACCGGCGCAGTGTTTGTGATGACAAACGCTGCCGCCGCAAACCAGGTAATTGCCTATGACCGCGCTGCCGATGGCTCACTTTCATATGCAGGCTCATATGAAACGGGAGGCCGCGGCAGCGGGGGTGTCAACGATCCTCTGGTTTCGCAAGGCTCTCTGACGCTGAGCCAGGACAAATCTCTACTGTTCGCGGCCAATGCAGGCAGCGGAGATATCAGCGTATTTGCAGTTACACCGTGGGGACTGGAGCTGATTGATCGCGCTCCCTCGGGCGGCGCAATGCCGGTGGCGATTGCGGAACACAGCAGCCTCGTCTATGTTCTGAACCAGGGTGGTCCGGGCAGCGTGGTTGGATTCCGCCTCAACTTCGGCGGGCAGCTTACGCAGATTCCGAATTCGACAAAATATCTCACTGCCACCGATACGGTTGGTTCCTCTATCGCCATTAGCCCGAACGGACAGGAACTGGTAGTGACGGAACGAGGCGCCAACAAGTTCGATGCCTTCCATATCAATTCCAATGGCGCCCTCGGTTCGATTGTGACCAGCGCAAGCCTCGGCGCCGGGGCGTTTGCCTTGACTTTTGCGCCGAATGGCGCGGCGATTGTTTCTGAGACCGGTGTTGCCGGCGGAACAAATGCCTCGACAATCTCTTCTTACTCAATCAGCGCTAGTGGTGTCTTTACTGCGATCAGCCAGAGCGTTCCCACGCTGGGCAACGCCAACTGCTGGAATGCTGTTACCCCGAACGGCAAACTGGCTTATGCATCGAACGCGGGCAGCTCTTCGCTCGCCGGATTCTCGATTGGCGCAAACGGTGCATTGACTGCGGTTGGCGAAACGATTGTCGGCGACAACCCGGCGGGCGCAACCAATCTGGATATCGCGATCAGTGCAGACGGCAAGTACCTCTACACGCTGAACTCAGGCGCTGGCGATATTGGCGAGTTTGCGATTCAACAGAGCGGTACGCTTAACTACCTAGGCGCCGCCGGCGAATTTCCTAAGTTCACCGGCTTCAATGGGATCGCCGCCTACTAACTGTTCTCTCGGTTGATCGTAGATTTAGCTATGGGAAATCAGCGTAATCTATGCCGTCCGCCTTCTGCTGCTCATCCAGAAGGCGGACAGCATATTTCTGCTTCGGATTGCAACGCAAGACTGGCAAAAAATCATTCCGGAGCGTCGGGTTGATTGATCGCTCCATTCCGCATTGCCCAGTCGACAAATCCCTGCGGAGGATTTCTTATTGCAGCAATGTTTGTACCCTTAATGCTTTTGATGCGTTGCCACTGAATATCTTTCAAATCCGCGAAGCGGAGGTCGGCATCGTCGAGAGTAGCTCCAGTGAGTTCTGCGCCTACGAGGCTGCTAGCCGTCAGGTCGCCGTTGCGGAGATCGGCCTGCAAGAACTTTGCGCGATCGAGAGCAGCGCCGCGCAGGTTGGCCGAGTTGAGATTGGCGAGCGTAAGATCGACCCCAGAGAGATTGCTGTTGCGCAGGTCTGCGGAGCTGAAATCGGCGCGAAGAAGACTGGCATTCTTTAGATTAAGTCCCTGCAAAAAAGCCGACGAAACATCGACGCCGACGAGCGGAACCTTGTCGGCATTCAGCTCCTGCAACGCCTCAATCCTGCCACCGCTGCCACCCTTTCCCTGCGCCGTGTTGATTACTTGCCAGGCCTGATAGTGGCGCTGCTTGACGCGGTCGCCGGATTCGGCGAAGTAGAAAATGACCGCAACCAGAACCGAGAAAGTCTCCAGGTATTCGAGGACTTCGATGAAAGTCCAGTTGCTCAATACGAAGGCGGCCCACTCCCAAATCCATTCGAGCGCGAAGAAGGGTGTGAGCCAGCGATGGGCGATGGCTTGCCTGCGTTCCTTCCATGCGGTTGGCCGGGTTCTGGGCAGACGCTGAATCATAGAGACCTCCTCTGGTGCGTGTGCTCTGCGAGGGAAGTTCGCCGAAGCGGTGCCTTCAAGATACAGTGTTGTAGATGGGATTGCGAAACGAACGAATAGGGTAAAAGACTTCATCGCCAAATACAAAGGGCGCGACCGAAGCCGGCCCCCTTGCATTTGGCGATGAAGCTGGTTTGCGGATCGCCGCTACCGTTTGTACTCCGGTAGAACCTGGTAGCTGGTGTGCAGGAGTTCCTCGGCCTTGTGACTGGCGGGCGCGCCAAGGAAATCGTCGTAGAGTTGCTTGATGGCTGGATTGTGGTGCGAGCAGCGCAACTGCCCAGCCGAGTCTTCGTTGTAGAGTCCAGCGGCGCGCTTCGTGCGCAGCGCGTTCGTGGCGCCGTAGGGCTGACCGCCGCCGCCGACGCAGCCGCCGGGGCAGGCCATCACTTCGACAAAATGATAGGGCGTTTCCTCGCCTGCCGCTTTGGCCGCGCGCACCTTTTCGAGCACCTGTTCGACATTGGCGAGTCCGTGCGCTACAGCGATGCGCACCGTAGTTCCAGCAACATCGATGGCTGCTTCTTTCAAGCCAGTCAGTCCGCGCGTCTGCTGGAACTCAAGTTTTGGCGCATCCTTGCCGGTGACGAAGTAGACCGCCGTGCGCAGAGCGGCTTCCATCACGCCGCCAGTTGCGCCGAAGATCGTCCCTGCGCCCGTGTATGTGCCGAGAATATGATCCGACTGCTCGTCGGGAATAGTCTTGAAGTCGATGCCCGACTGCTTGATCATGCGTGCAAACTCGCGCGTGGTCAGCGAAATATCGACATCCTGGTAGCCGGAGGAAGACATCTCTTTGCTGCGGATTATTTCGGATTTCTTCGCCGTGCAGGGCATGATGGAGACCACAAAGATCTTGGCGGGATCGATCTTCTGCTTCTCGGCATAGTAAGTCTTAGCCAACGCGCCGACCATGGCATGTGGAGACTTGCAACTGGAGAAGTGTTGAATCATGTCGCCGTGGAACTTCTCCATAAAATCCACCCAGCCGGGGCAGCAACTGGTGATCAGCGGCAGCTCGCCTTTGCCTTCGAGCAGGCGGGACTTGAACTCCGTGGCCTCTTCCATGATGGTGAGGTCAGCGCCAAAATTAGTGTCGAAGATGGCTTTGAAGCCCATGCGGCGGAGCGATGCGTAGATCTTGCCGGTGAGATTGGCGCCAATGGGGAACCCGAAGGCCTCGCCAATGGCCACGCGGACGGCAGGCGCGATCTGCGCGACGCAGAAGGCATCGGGATCTTGAAGTTTTTCCCATACGCTGACGGATTCGTCGTACTCGACAATTGCGCCGGTGGGGCAATGCGCGGCGCACTGGCCGCAGCGGACGCAGGGTGAATCGGCGAGCGGAATATCGCCGGCAGCCGCGATGCGCGTATCGAAACCGCGATTGAGGAAACTAAGCGCCCAGACATTCTGATCCTGCTGGCAAACCTGAATGCAGCGGCCACAGGAGATGCACTTGCGCGGATCGAGCACGATGCTGTGGGTCGAATCGTCGCAAGGCAGGTCGGGAACAATGTTGTCCAATCCCGTGGAAGTGAGTCCGAAGTCCGCGGCCAGAGTCTGCAACTCGCAGTTGTGATTGCGCAGGCAGGTGAGGCACTCGTTGGGATGGCGGGAGAGGGTTAGCTCAAGTACCGAGCGGCGAACATCGACAATCTCCGGCGTCTCAGTGAGAATGTCCATCTTCTCTTCAATGGGCGTGCAACAGGCGCGCAGCATCTTGCCGTTGCTCTTGATCTGCACGATGCAGATACCGCAGGCCGCCGTGGCGTCCAGGTCGGGATGCTTGCAGAGCGTGGGAATGCGCACATGCACCTGGCGCGCGGCGTCGAGAATGGAGACGCCTTTCTCTACTTCGACAGGCAACCCGTTAATCGTGGCGTGAATGAGTTCGGTCATGGCAGCTTCTCAATTCTGGTTTCTTTGGTCCTGCTGTTTCGTGCGTTTTCAGGTCCGGTTGATGCGGCTTGCGGCTTCAGGCAGTTGCGGCGGTCTCTTTCAGCCGCTCGCGGAACTCCGGTTCGAAGTGGCGAATGGCGGAGAGGGTCGGGTTGGGCGCGGTCTGTCCGAGCGCGCACAGCGATGCCTTCTGCATGGCTTTGGCCACCGTGCGAATGTTCTTGATGTCCTCTTCCGTCCCGTCGCCTTTGACGATGCGGTCAAGCAGGCGAAGCATCTGCGTGCCGCCAATGCGGCAGGGAGCGCACTTGCCGCAGGACTCATCGACGCAGAAATCGAGATAGAAACGGGCCAGCTCAACGACGCTGTCGTGATCGTCGATGACAATCAAGCCGCCGGAACCCATCATCGATCCAAGCTGTTGCAAGTGCTCGTAGCTCACCGGCGTATCAAACTGATGCTCGGGAATCATGCCACCGGAAGGTCCGCCGGTCTGGATGGCCTTGATCTTGCGATCCGTGCCAGTGCCGCCGCCGATGGTCTCGACAATCTCGCGCAGCGTGATGCCCATCGGCACTTCGACGAGGCCGTTGTTCTTGATCTTGCCCGTGAGAGCAAAGACCTTGGTGCCTTTTGATTTCTCGGTGCCGCGCGAAGAGAACCACTCCGCGCCGCGCAACAGGATGCGAGGCACATTGGCGAGGGTTTCAACGTTGTTGACGCAGGTCGGCTGATCCCACAATCCCTTAACCGCCGGGAAGGGCGGACGGGGACGCGGCGTGCCGCGCTTGCCTTCAACCGATGCGATCAGTGCTGTCTCTTCTCCGCAGACAAACGCACCAGCGCCGAGGCGAATCTCAAAATCGAATGCCCAGCCGGAGTCGAGAATGTTCTTGCCTACAAGTCCTGCGGTACGCGCCTGGCGCAGAGCTTTCTCAATGCGCTCGACGGCCAGCGGATACTCGGCGCGAATGTAGAAGACGCCGTTGGTTGCATTCATCGCGCGCGCAGCAATCAACATGCCCTCGATGACCGCGTGCGGATCGCCTTCCAGAACCGAGCGGTCCATAAATGCACCGGGGTCGCCCTCGTCGCCGTTACAGATGACGTACTTCACATCGGACTGAATCTTGCGCGTGATATCCCACTTCAAACCTGTCGGGAAACCCGCGCCGCCGCGACCGCGCAGGCCCGCATTAAGGATCTCTTTGCAGACCTCTTCGGCGGACATCGCAATTGCTTTACGTAATCCCTGATAGCCGCCATGAGCGAGATAATCTTCAATCTTCTCCGGATCGGTGCGGCCATTGTTCTCAAGCACCACGCGATGCTGCATGGTGAAGAAGGGCTCGCTGAGATCGAGGCTGTGACGCTCCAGATTGCCGCCGGGGCGCTCAATCTTCGCGCCGCCAAGCACCGGAACCACGACCTGGTCCACAACCGCGGCGGCCATCTCCGGCTTGATATCGGAGAAGAGGATCTCCGTCTGTGACTTCGATGTCATGCGCACCAACGGTCCCTTGCTGCACAAGCCCATGCAACCCGTTCCGCACACCTGCACCTTGGCGTCGAGTTGCCGGGCCTTGAGTTCCGCTTTCAATCCATCAATGATTGCGGCGGCGCCGGAAGACTGACAGCCGGTGCTGGAACAACAGATGAGGCGCGCGTCGAATGCTTCCTGCTTGGCGAGTTCTGCGGCGGCTTTTACTTCCAATTCTTCGGGTTTCATATGAGTCCTGTGCTTCGATTGCGTTGCGGCCTGCGGCGGCCGTGTTACTCGGCAGCTTCTTCCGGAGCGTTGACCATCGGCTTGTCGACCTGGATGCGCTCAATTACGTAATGGCTCTCGGCGGTGTTGAGCTTGCCGTAGACCTTGCCGTTGACTGAGGCCAGCGGAGCAAGTCCGCAGCAGCCCAGGCAGCGAACTCCCTGCAAGTGATATTCCTTGTCCGGCGTACTCTCGCCCTCGTGGACGTTGAGTTCCTTCTCCAGGCCAGCGAGCAGCTCAGCCGATCCCTTGATGTGGCAGGCGGTGCCAGTGCAAACCGAGATGATGTACTTACCCGGCGCTTCGAGCTTGAAGTAGTTATAAAACGTAACTACCTCATAGATGCGCGCCAGCGGCACATCCATCGCACGGCCCAGCTTCATCGCGGACTCGCGCGGAACAAATCCCAGGCGGCCCTGCAGATCGTGCAACGCCATGATGAGGCTGCCGCGCTTTTTCTTCCACTTCTGCGCGATAACGGTGATCTCATCTTTTGGCGCGGGAGGAGCTTTTGGCGCCGCTGCTTTTACTGCCATGGTTGCTTCATTCGGTGTGCTCATGGATTTCTCCGCGTACCCGCTTTATCGGAACGGCGCTATGATTTAACGCCCGCGTTCCGATGCTTTGAACTTTAGAAGAGTGCTGTCAAAAAAGACGTGACCCTTGTCACGATGAGGTGTGCGCTATGAGCCTAAAGGTCCAGATAGTGCTGGATTTATGCGTATTTGTTGAGGTTTCAGCCTGGCTGTGCAATGCGGGCTATGTATCGCTATATGGTAAGAATGAGTATTCTTGCTTATGCCGCATAATTGCAAAGTACGGCAGTACTCAAATACAGATCAAGCGACTCCATGGCGCTTCGGTCGGGATGAGGCATGAGCAGAAATGAAATGACGCAAACACGTTGTTGCTTGCGCCATCGAAGAATGCGTCTTATATAGAGTTTCTATACCAATGCTGCACTGGCCGCATGAGAGCGATAGCTTTCGAGTGCCGCGGGGAACGGCTCCAGCGCGCGCGCAAAGATGCCCAGGCTGTAAGCGATGGTCAGCCCGTAATTCGTGATGGGCACACCCGCTTTCTGGCAGCGCAGAATTCTGCTCAACATCTGGCGGCGATTCCACATGCACGCACCGCAATGGATGACAAGTTTATAACTGGTCAGGTCGCTGGGGAAATCGCGGCCTTGCTCATGCACGAAGTCCAGCTTGACGCCGGTATATTGCGTGAGCCAGCGTGGTATCTTGACGCGGCCAATATCTTCGCCGATGGGATGATGGGTGCAGGCTTCGGCAATCAATACCCGGTCGCCGCTGCGCAGATTCTCAATAGCCATCGCGCCTTCGACCTGCGCGGTGAGATCGCCTTTGAAGCGGGCCATAAGAATCGAGAAGCTGGTCAGCGGTACATTGGCCGGCGTGTCGGCAGCGACTTTAAGGAATGCCTGTGAGTCCGTGACAACTAACTTGGGAGGTGTCTTTAATCGGTCGATTGCACTGCGCAGCTCGCGCTCTTTGACCACCATGCACATTGCATCCGTATCGAGGAGATCGCGAATCGTCTGCACCTGCGGTAGTATCAGCCGCCCCTTGGGAGCTTCCTTGTCGATGGGTACAACAAGGATGGCGAGTTCACCGGGACCGACAAGATCGCCTGCAATAGCGGGTGAATCAATGAAGTCCGGCGGAGCAAGCTCCAGCAGCGCCTCGCGCAACTCGGTCAATCCCTGCCCGGTGACTGCCGATGCGTGAACAAGATGCAGCTTCGCTTCTCTCAGCCGCGCAAGCAGCGACGCATCAGGAGTGCTCACATCAGACTTATTAAAAATAACAATAGTGGGCGTCTGCCTCTGAGCGAAATCACGAAGGAGACCTTCCTCAAACTCGCCCCATACGCCGGCCTCAGCAACCAGAACAGCAATCTCAGTGCGCTCCAACGCAAGACGCGTCTTCTCTACGCGCAGCGCACCAAGCCCGCCAGCTTGCTCGTCAATGCCTGCGGTATCAATAAACAAGACCGGCCCCAGCGGCAACAATTCCATTGGCTTTTCAACCGGATCGGTCGTAGTTCCGGCAATCTCTGAGACGATAGAAACCTGCTGACGCGTAATCGCATTCAGCAAACTTGATTTGCCTACATTGCGGCGGCCAAAGAAGCCGATGTGCAGGCGCAGGCCTTTGGGTGTGGTGCTCATCGCAATGCCTCCTTCAATTCATAATGCGCGGGAGAGCCCAGACGGCAGACAGCCTCCGGGCTGATGGCTTCATCAAATTCTTTTGCACTCATCCATCCGTTCTCGACGACGATTTGACGCAAAGTCCTGTTCGATTCCTTCGCCATGCGCGCAGCTTCACCGGCGCGTTCATAACCGAGAGCCGGAACTAACGCGGTGGCCGAGGCAGTTGAATTTTCAACATGAGCGCGGCAGCGCTCTTCGTCTGCCTCCATGCCATCCACGCAAAGACCGCGGAGCAGATCATCAGTACGCGCGAGCAGGTCCAAGTTTTCAAGCAGGCAATGCGCGATGAGTGGATAGAAAGCATTGAGTTCAAGGCTGCCGGCAGCACAGGCGGCGGTAATCACGCTGTCGTTGCCGATCACCAGCATCGCTGCCTGCGTAGCCGTCTCGGGAATCACCGGGTTCACTTTGCCGGGCATGATGGAAGATCCCGCCTGGCGCGCGGGCAGCCGTATTTCGCCAAAGCCCGCATCAGGACCGGAGGAAAGCAGGCGCAGGTCAGTGCAAATCTTGATCAGTGAGACAGCGTGAGCTTTGAGAATGCCGGAGACCTCGGCGAAGACATCGGTATTCTGCGTTGCTTCGACAAGATTTTCAGCGCGGGCAAAGCCGATGCCGGTCAGCGAGCGTAACTGGTCTACTACGCGAAAGATAAATTCGCGTGGCGCGGCAAGTCCCGTGCCGATAGCCGTGCCGCCAAGGTTAACAACACGCAGCCGCTCCTCGCATTTGTAGATGCGCCATCTATCTCGGTTGATCGCCTCGGCGTACGCGCTCATCTCGCGGCCCAGCGTAGTGAGCACCGCATCCTGATATTGCGTGCGGCCCACCTTGACGATGTGCGCGAAGCGCTTCTCGGCTCGCTGAAAAGACTCCTGCAATGCGACGACGCTTTGCTCCAGCATATGCAGCAGGCGGATCGCGGCCAGCCGCAACGCCGTGGGGTAAGTATCGTTGGTGGACTGATGCAGGTTGATGTCGTCAAGCGGTGAGATGCGACTATACGTGCCATGCTCAAGGCCAAGCAGTTCCAGTGCGCGATTGGCGATGACCTCGTTGACATTCATGTTGGTGCTAGTGCCCGCACCGCCTTGCAAAGCATCGACTACGATGTGTTCATCGAGCATGCCTTCATTCAATTCGCGGCAGGCGCGCTCTATGGCATCCGCTTTGTCAGAATCGCCGGCCCATACGCCAAGTGTGCGATTGGTCAATGCGCAGGCCAGCTTTACTTCTCCAAAGGCGCGCGCCAATGCTACATGAACGGGACGAAGTGCAACGGGAAAGTTCTCGATAGCCCGCGCTGTGTGAATCCCGTACAGCTTCTCTTGGGGGAGAACACGCTCGCCGAGCAAGTCCTTTTCAATGCGCGTTGACTGGCTCATGCGCTTCTCCTGGAATTCCGATGCGGCCGGCAAGCACTTCTATTGTGCGCCGCGCTGACCGTGCAATATGTGACCAAAGTCTCTGCATTGGCTATTGACGCTGTCGTAGGATGGAAACGAAGGTCCACAAAAGAGGAAGATAAACAATGGAGACGATTGAAATACTCATGCGCCGCCGCAGCATTCGCAATTACACCGGCCAGGCTGTGGAGCGCGCGGTGATTGAGGAGATTATTGACTGCGCGCGCCTGGCGCCGACGGCGATGAACGATCAGCCCTGGGATTTTATTGTCGTTACCAGTGAAGACGGGTTGCGGCGCATTCCGCCGATGATCGGCCACGGGGAGTTCATTGCCAACGCGGCTTTCGCCGTGCTGGTGCTTTCGCGCCCAACCAGCTACGCGGTTGAGGATTGTTGCGCGGCGACAGAAAATCTGCTCATTGCTGCTGAGGCGCATGGCCTTGGTGGCTGCTGGGTCGCTGGCACTCAGCAGCCATACGGGCCTGTTGTAGCACAAGCCTTTGGCGCGCCCGAGGATCGCAGCCTGATCGCGATCGTGTCCTTCGGTTATCCGGCCGAGAAGCCCGTAATGGAAAAGCGCGCACTGCAGGATGTTTTGCATTGGGAAGCCTTCTGAGCGTGCATAGTCTTACGGTAAATCTATGTTGCTCCCCGGAGATGTGATCTGAATCACCGCACGGGCGCCTCTTCCGGCGCATTCTATGAATGTTGCCGCGGCGGTTCCCAAAGCATTTTCGCCCGGCAACAATAGGCGCAGATCAACTTCTATTTGGTCGCGCACCGGAGGAGGTTCGATGCCGCAGATTTCTGAAACAGCCACTTATGTGAATGAGCAGGTGATCTTCGATTGCCTCAACCATACCGTTGAGCCGGAAGCCGCACGGGTACGCGCGATCTTTGAAAAAGCCAAGGCGATGCAGGGGTTGAGCTTTGACGAGACGGCTACGTTGATTGCGCTCACCGATCCCGAGCTTACCGAAGAACTATTTGCAACAGCGCGCGCGGTGAAGGAAGAAATCTACGGATCTAGGCTGGTAATGTTTGCGCCGCTCTACATCAGCAACAAATGCGCCAACGAGTGCAGCTATTGCGCCTATCGCGCCAGCAATCGCGACCTGCACCGGATCGTTTTGAACCAGGAACAGATTGCCGCTGAAGTCAAGGTGATCATCGAGCAGGGACACAAGCGGATTCTGATGGTTGCCGGCGAGTCTTATCCGGATGGAAATAGTTTGCAGTACGTCTATAAGGCCATTGAGACAGTTTACGCCGCGCGCAGCGGCAATGGTGAGATACGCCGCGTCAATGTGAATGTTGCGCCGCTGACAGTGGAGAATTTTCGCGATCTTCATGCCACCGGTATTGGCACTTATCAGTGCTTCCAGGAGACCTATCACCGCGAGACCTACGCCAAGGTGCATACGCGCGGCAAGAAGTCCGATTACGATTGGCGCGCCACGGTGATGGATCGCGCGATGGAAGCAGGGATTGACGATGTGGGCATCGGCGCGCTGCTGGGCATCTATGACTGGCGCTTCGAGCTACTGGCGATGCTGCAGCACATTCATCATCTGGAAGACCGCTTCGGCTGCGGGCCGCATACCATCAGCGTGCCGCGCCTTGAGCCGGCCTCGGGCACGGACTTTACCGCAACTACCCCGTGGTCTTTGAGCGATAGTAACTTTCTCAAGCTGATCGCGATTCTGCGCCTCACCGTTCCCTACACTGGCATGATTATGTCCACGCGCGAGTCCGCAGATGTGCGTCATAAGAGCTATCAAATCGGCATCTCGCAGACTTCCGCGGGCAGCCGTACCGACCCCGGTGGCTACGAACGCGAGCAGGGCGATTTTGAGAGCAGCCAGTTTGCCGTCGGCGATAAGCGTCCGCTGGACCAGGTGGTGCGCGAGATTGCATCGATGGGCTTTACGCCATCCTTCTGCACCGCCTGCTATCGCACCGGGCGCACCGGTTCGGACTTCATGGATATCGCCAAGCCAGGCGCAATCAAATACCACTGTGAGCCGAATGCGATGTCTACCTTCACTGAATATCTGGAAGACTACGCCACGCCGGAAACACGCACAGTTGGCGATCAACACATCCTTCACCAGATTGCGCAGATGGACGCGACGCAGAAGCGCATTGCTACGCCGATGATTGTGGCCGTACGCAACGGCAAACGCGATGTCTTCGTCTAACCACCACCTCCGGTGGGTTTGATTGCCTTCGGCCTAGCCCGCGCTAGAAAAAAGCGCGGGAGCTGATTGATTGCTGATTGAAAAATGTTGGAGCAATGGGATGGCAGCGCTCAGTCACAACCAAATTCTCGACTGGCTACGCGAGAGCGATCCGACAAAGCTGGAGCGGCTCTTTGCGCAAGCCGACGAGGCGCGCCGCGAGCATGTCGGCGATGCTGTGCATCTGCGCGGACTGATTGAAATTTCCAGCTACTGCATGCGCCAGTGCCACTACTGCGGCCTGCGCGCAGCACGCAAAACTCCTCGCTACCGCATGACGCGCGACGAGATTTTGGCCTGTGCCAATCAAGCGGTTGAACTTGGCTTTGGATCAGTTGTTCTGCAAGCAGGTGAGGATTTCGGTATTCACGCCGAGTGGCTTGCGGAGATCATTCGCGCCACCAAGGCGGAGACGACGCTCGCGATTACGCTGAGCCTGGGCGAGCGCCTGCCCGATGAGCTGCAGTTGTGGAAGGAAGCAGGCGCGGACCGCTATCTGTTGCGCTTTGAAACCAGCGACCCCTCGCTCTACGCAGCAATTCATCCGCTGCGTGGGGCAACACCCAGTGACCGCATTGGTCAATTGAGACTGATGCGCGAAATGGACTATGAGATCGGCAGCGGCGTGATGGCCGGGATTCCGGGACAGACCTACGAGATGCTGGCGCGGGATATTGAGTTGTTCGCCGAACTGGATCTGGACATGGTGGGCATCGGCCCGTTTCTCGCGCATCCTGATACGCCGCTGGGCGCGAAAGACGTTGCTACAGCCGGCTCGGAGCAGGTGCCCAGCAATGAGTGGATGGTATTGAAGACAGTGGCGCTGACGCGACTGGTGTGCCCGGAAGCCAATCTGCCCGCAACCACTGCTCTGGCGACAATTAACACGGTAGATGGCCGCGAGCACGGCCTGGAGAGCGGCGGCAATGTCTTCATGCCGATCCTCACGCCCTCTCCTTACCGGCAGATGTACGAGATCTATCCCGGCAAGGCCTGCATTGACGAAGATGCGACGCAATGCAATCACTGTCTTCGCGCGCGCATTGAGCGGCTGGGCCGTTTTGTCGGCGATGGGCCGGGCGGCAGGCTGACACGGGGAGTGCCGAAGAAGGCGCAAAAAGCAAGGCTGGCGCCGGCAATGAGTCTGCGCAATGAAGCGTCTCCCTTGTTAACCGTTCTGCGTTAGCTCTGCTCAGTTGCCGGGGGGAAGCTTGCAGCAATCGCCTGCAGCGGCAGGCTCGTTGGCTCCCGCATCCAGAACAACCTTCCACTTGCCGTCGGGTTGCTTGCGCCAGATGGTGATATAGCGGCCGCTGGTGGTTACGGGGTTTCCGTTAGCGTCTTTGCTGTGGCCTTCAAAGTGGCCCCAGGTATAGCCCTCATCGCCGGAGGGTCCGAGGACAGCATCGGTAGGCGTCCAGGTGAGTTGATAGACTTTGGGATCCCAGTTAGCGGATTTCATGATGGCGACACGTCCCACCACAGGCTGTTGCCCGTTACCCAGCGCGACGCCGTCTTCAGCGAACCAATCGGCAAAGGCCGCGCCGCCGCGCGCTGCAACGTCTTTGGCGAAGCGGGCTTCAAGATCGTAGAGCAGAATCTTGCCCGGCTTGACGGTAGGATCGGTGAGCGGGTTGGGCGCAGCCGCAGTATCGCTCGAAGGAAATACCAACTGCCCCGACGCGACAACAGGCACAGCTAAAAACACTGCGAGCAGCGCATTATAAAAAAATCTCCGATTTCCAATTCCCTTCCCCATCACGCTTCGCATCCTCCGATTGAATAAAAAATCTATAAGGCCATCGTACAACGGAGGGAACGAGGTTGGCTAAACGCCAGAGTGAGACGAAAGTAGGCCCGGAAAAAACTCCGGGCCTGCTTTGTTGCTTGATGACTCGCTGGAAGCTAGTCCAGTGCAACTAGAGCGTTGATCAGATTAGCTCCGTTGGGGCTGCCCCACCCGGTAACCAGATCGTAGCCGGTGACCGCCGAAAAGCTGCCGGATTTGCCGCTGGTGATGTCGTGGAAGTCGGTGGTATAGCTGGAACTGACACCGATTTCGTAGAAGAACGGATCGAGGAAGCCAATAGGCGCAATACCATCCGCCTTCAGTTGCTGGTTGAGAAGGGCTATGTAACCGGCCCACATAGGCGCCGCAAAGCTGGTGCCGCCGAATTCGTTGGCCAGGCAGGCTTCCTGATCGGCGCAGGTGTAGAAGGTGAAGTTGGCATTGGCTGAAACATCTGGGCCGTTGCGCAAGGTCGTCGAACCCTTATTGCTGGAGTTGATGACGCCGGCAAGCTGTTGCCATGCGGGAATCGCGATCTTGTCCGGTGAGATGCCACCGCCCGAATCAACCCATGCCGTCTCCGACTTCCATGCGCCGCCTGCGCTGGCGGTCGTCAGATCGGTGCCGCCGACAGAAACGATGAAGGCATTGTCCGCCGGCCAAGCCTCATTTCTTGTCGACCATGTGGAACTGTCACCGGAGGCCGCAAAGAAATTTTGGCCCTGCGCCGACATCTTTTCAAAGAAAGGGTTCAAGGTAGTTGGATCGGCAGGCGTCCACCCCCACGAGCAGCCGATGGTTGTGGGCAGCGGGCTGTGGGTGGTCATCGCGCTGATCATAGCCGTATCGGTTGACCCAATGTACTCAGTCAGGCTGGCCAGGCCGGGCGCCATGCCAAGAGCCTGGGTCATATCCAGGGTTTGCTCGGTATCGTCGCAGCCGCTTCTGGCGAGGCAGCTGGTGCTGGTTCCGTCGGTTGAAAGCAGTGTGATGGGAACGCTATTGGTTTGCTTCACGTTGGTGTAGTAGGTGGTCAGGTCGGCGAGGTCAGTACCTACAAACTCCAGGAGTCCGAGGTTCTGGCCTGCGCCGGTAAGAGCTGTTCCACCATAGTAAGCTGCGCGCATGTCGCTGCCCAGGAACGAAGCCGATGGCCCCGAGCCGGTAGTGGCATGCGGGACTACTTTCTCGACGTCAATGCCATGCTCGCGCGCGTACTCGCTGCGCTTCACAAGCATCGGGTGTGGAATGGAGTAGTTGTCGAGTCCGGATACATGCCACAGCGCAAAGGGCAGATCTGTTGTCGGCTCACGGTCGGGCGCGTAGAAGATACGTTCTTCAGTCGGGTGAATGTAAGTGTTCAGGCTAATGTGGAAAGCGGCCTCAATGATAGACACTGTGCCTCTTACCTGGACGATCATGCCATCGCGTGAACCGCCGACAATCTCGAATCCGCTGGATTTGGCAAAGCGCACAACGGCATCGTAATCCGCCTGCGTTGGGCCAAAGCGCTCAGTAAACTCAGCGGGCGTAAGGAAGCTCCGGTACGACGAACTGTACGGATTGTAGAGATCCTTGACGAAAGCATCGAGTCCGGCCTGGTCGCGCAAGGGCAGAACTAGGTCCAGTTGCATCATCTGTTTAGCCGGCAGGTGGCCAATGGCCGAAGCCTCGCCAGTGAGGGTTACTTCGCGTACGTGCTGGGTGAGGATGGTTGAGGCGTGGGAGTACGCGGTTGCAACGGCGAAAATCGCCACAACTGTGAGCAAACACAGTGCCATTTTACGAATCATGGTATCTCCTTGGATTGGGGGTGGTCGTAGGGGGATGTCCGACCCTTCACTTTGGAGGGCTGGAGCAGCCCATGATTCGTGGTAGAGTAGCACTGGCAATTATGAAATAGCGAGATAAATCTTATTTTCTTTTGTAGAAGAGACTGGCTTTTATGGCAAAGCAGCAGAGCGATGCCTGTAAGGCTTTGAATCCTTTACTTATGAGCCTGTCAGGCTGGCGACAAGGGAAAATTCCGACAGTAGCAGCTCATCCACTTCAGCGGGAAGCAGCGGCTTGCTGAAGTAGTAGCCCTGGATTTCGTCGCAGCCGTGTTCTTCGAGGAACGAGAACTGCGCCTGCGTCTCCACGCATTCGGCGATCACTCGCAGGTTCAGGGCCTTCGCCATGTCGATGATCGCCGCGGTAATGGCTGCGTCATCGGAATTGACGGCAACCTCCTCAATGAACGATCCATCGATCTTGAGCTTGCTTACGGGAAACTGCCGCAGATAGCTGAGACTCGAATAACCGGTGCCGAAGTCGTCGATGGCCAGCTTCAATCCCATTTTTTTCAGTTCTTCGAGCAGGGCGAAGATCAAATCCGCATTGGAGAGCAGCAGGCTTTCGGTCAGCTCCAGTTCAAGATGCTGCGGCGCGACTCCGGTATCGGCAAGAACAGATTTTACCATCGCGCAGAAGCCCTCTTGCCTGAATTGCACCGCTGAAACATTGACCGCGACTGTTTGCACCAGAAATCCGGCATCCTGCCATTTTCTTGCCTGAATGCATGCCGTTCGCAGCACCCATTCGCCGATTGAAACAATGAGCCCGCTGCTCTCGGCCACGGGAATGAACCGGTCGGGCGGCACCATGCCCAGTTGCGGATGGTTCCAGCGCAGCAGAGCTTCTACCCCGGCGATTCTTCGCGTGGCAATGTTGAATTGCGGCTGATAGACGAGAAACAATTCATTTCTCTCAATAGCCTGACGCAGATTGCTCTCCAGGTTCAACCTCTCGACAACCTGGATGTTCAACTCTTCGGTAAAGAACCGGTATGTATTTCTGCCGTTCTCCTTGGAAAGATACATCGCGGCGTCGGCATTCTTGATCAGCGTCTCATCGTCTTGTCCATGCTCTGGAAAGATGCTGATTCCGATGCTGCATCCGATGCAGAAAGAATGGCCTTCTACGGAAAATTCTTTTTGCATCTCAATCAGGATCCGCTCCGCCGCGCTGGCTGCGCCGTCTGGCCCTTCAATGGAGGTCAGCGCAATCAGGAATTCATCCCCGCCGACACGGGCAATCGTGTCTTCCTCGCGGCCCAGCTTCTTCAGCCGCAGCGCGACCTCTTGCAGTAGAAGGTCGCCGCTGGAGTGACCGAGGGAGTCATTGACGATCTTGAAGCGGTCCAGATCAAGAAACAGGACGGCGACCTTTTCTTTGTGCCGCCGGGCCGAGGCCAGCGCCTTGGTCAGCCGGTCTTTGAGCAGGCTGCGATTGGGCAGGCCAGTAAGGGAGTCATAGTAGGCGAGGAACTTGACCTGCTCTTCCGCCGCCTTGCGGTCTGAAATGTCCACAATTCCGCCTTCGAGCAAGGCCGAAGACTTGTCTGCGGCGCGGGCGATGCGGATATTCACCAGGACCGACCGCCAGCTTCCGTCGCTGCGTTGAAAGCGATGCTCGGCATTGAGAATCTGATTCGATCCAGGCGCGCTTTCCTGGCGGAGATGCGCATGGAACATTGCCGTGACCGCCTCGGCTCCTTCCGGGTGTTCAAGCAGAGCCTTGCTGCTGGCGTAGCCGAGAATCTGGGCGAAGGTCTCATTGCAGGCAAGAATGTGCCCGTCCGCCTGAGCGACATACAAACCCGTGAGATTGCGCTCGAACATGCGGCGATAACGCTCCTCGAGCATCAGTTCATTTTCGAGTCGGAGTTGTATCAAGTGCGTCTGATGCCGAACGCGCTTGCGCAAGATGAAGACCCATCCCAGCACGGAGAGGGTCAGCATAAAAAACACCAGCAGAATGTAAGCCGCGCGACGGCCTGTGAGCCACGGAGCGGATGCCAGCACACGGATGTCCTGCGGGCTACGCAAGACAATCTCAAATGCGTCAGGATTCCCATTCTCGTTGGTCTTGACCGAACAGATTCCTGTCAGGCTGAGCTTGCTGCCCACCGCCGGTCGCTGGCCAGAGAGGTTTGGTGCGCCGAAGATTGCCTCGAAAGGAACTCCGTCGTCGGATTGAACCACCAGAGAATAGCCGTTGCTATAAGCATTGATCCCCTGCACGGTTCCGGCGATCGTAACCAGTTGCGCGTCATAGCCGCCTTTCCGCGCCGCAACGCCGGTGATCGCCGCAGGGGTGAGTGATCGATTCCTGCCCAGCGGATGGAGGATGGCAGATCGCAGGACAGCGCTGTAGTCGCCCCTGAAGGGGAATCCCACCACCTCGACTTCATCCCCTTCGTTTACCGGTGTCCCATCCTGGCTTTCCGCATAGAGGCCGCCAGTTGAGTCCATCAAAAAAAAACCGCGCTGCGGAAAATGAGCGGTGATGACACCAGCCACGCGAACGCGATGCTCCTCGGCGAGATCGGCGGAGAACCGCCCCAGCTGACTGATTGGCGTAGCCGGCACCGCGTAAGGATCGGATGGCGCGGCAACCAAAACCTTAAGATCCTCCAACCCGGGCATCAGCAGGTGGATCGCGACCAGTTGGCGGCGGGTGTTGAAGGCTGCTCCGCAAACCCCTTTGAACGCAACCTTTGCGTCCACCAGCTGCATCGGAAACGGAGAATTGTACGCGGGAACCCGCACTTTGTATTTTCCCGTCGGCGTGGCTACGTCAATGACCAGAACTCTGCCCGCCTTTTCCAGAACAAACGAATGGACAATGCCCTCCATCTGCACCCATTGGCTGTCAAAGGCCCCGGTAGCGGCCTGCTCGTAGCTCAAATGCAAAGGCTGGGGCAAAAGCGAAGAGCCAAGTATCTTCCACTTCGGCTGGGCCACATAGGGCGCAAATCCGGCAGCCACGACCCCTCGCAGTTCCAGCAGTTGTCCGGGCCGGGGCGGTTCGCCTTTGAATCCGCGCAGATCCACCCATACGCCGCCGCTGGCATCCTGCACAAAGAGGTTCGGGCCGGCAGAATCGTAGTAGGTGACGACGCCACGCAGTTTCACCGATACCGGAGTTCCAGCCGCATCGGGGTGCGACCGGCGTATCTGGCTGACCGATGTAATGACCGCAGGAGCGCGCAGCCCGGCAGACTGCCCCCATCCAAAATCCATCGAGCAACATAGAATCGCGAACGGAGCAAGGCGGGCAAGCGCGAACAGAGCAAGGCGGGGCGGAGAAATTGCCGCCAGGGCGCTCAGGCCGTTGCACTGCGGACTCCGCTTGAGAAGCATAAGAGTCCTATCGGCGGATTTATCCGGACGAACACCCCGGGATGCGATGATTTCCGAGTACGGCTCTATATTCCGTCACTACCAGCCGCTCGAGCGGTCCGTCTAACCTCTCGGCAGGGAACTTTACCCGGTTGGTATACTGTGAATTGGCGGATTTTCTGGGACGACCCTGCCCTGAAGCAAGAGAAATTTTCGCTGCCCGGCACATTCCCGGGGAAAGGAAACGGATGGGAGCCTGGCTCGGGCAAATTCATTCCCCTGCGGATCTGAAGAAGCTGACACCGGCGCAAATGACGGAATTGGCCCAAGAGATTCGAGAGTTCCTGATTCAGACACTGGCCAAAACCGGCGGTCATCTGGGGCCAAACCTCGGCGTGGTGGAGCTGACGCTGGCCATTCACGCCGTCTTCAATACTCCGCAAGATAAGCTGCTCTTCGACGTGAGCCACCAGGCGTACATCCACAAAATTCTCACCGGGCGGCTGGAGCGCTTCAGTACAATTCGCCAGCCGGGCGGGCTGAACGGCTTTATGCTGCGCACCGAGAGCGAGCACGATGCCTTTGGCGCGGGCCATGCCGGGACCGCGATCTCTGCAGCCCTGGGAATGGCTGTGGCCCGCGATCTGGCAGGCGGCAGCGAGCATGTGATTGCCGTGGCCGGCGACGCTGCGTTCACCAATGGCATCAGCTTTGAGGCGCTGAACAATATCGCCGAGCAAACCAAGCGGCTGATTGTTGTGCTCAACGACAACGAGTGGTCGATTGACCGCAACGTGGGCGCGATTGCGCGCTACTTCCATCGCATCGTTACCAATGAACACTACGTGCATCTGCATGACTCGGCAGCGCGGTTGCTCGAGCGCTTCGGCGGCAAAACGGCTGTGCATGTGGCGCGGCGCGCCGAAGAAGCGGCCAAGGGAATCCTGTGGCCGTCGATGATGTTCGAGGAGTTCGGGCTGAAATACTATGGACCGATTGACGGGCACAACCTGCCGCTGCTGATCGAGACCTTCAAATTTCTCAAGACAGAGAAGCGCCCGGTGCTGCTGCATGTGCTAACGCAGAAAGGGCGCGGCTATCAGCCGGCCCTGGAGAAGCAGAAGAAATTTCACGGACTTGGACCCTATGACCCGGAGACAGGATCGACAGCTCCGGCGGCTCTGCCCACTTACTCCGAGGTCTTCGCCAACACGCTCGTCGATCTGGCCAATCGCAATGACAAGGTCGTGGCCATCACCGCCGCGATGCCCAGCGGCACGGGCCTTGATCTCTTCCGCCCGCATCATCCCACGCGCTACTTTGATGTGGGCATCGCCGAGGAACATGCGGTGGTCTTTGCCGCGGGCATGGCGACGCGCGGATACCGCCCGGTCTGCGCGATCTACTCAACATTTTTGCAGCGCGCATTCGATCCGATTGTGCACGATGTCTGTTTGCAAAAGCTGCCGGTCGTCTTCTGCATGGATCGCGCCGGACTTTCAGCCGATGACGGGCCGACCCATCATGGCTTGTTTGACATCAGCTATCTGCGCGGCATTCCCGAGATGGTTGTAATGGCTCCAAAAGATGAAGACGAGCTCGCCGATATGATGGAGACGGCTGTAACGCTCGATGGGCCGAGCGCGATTCGTTATCCGCGCGGCGCGGTTGCAGGCATTGAGCGCAAGCCGCGGCCTGCCGTACTCGCAGTGGGCAAAGCTGAGGTGATCAGCGACGGCTCGGACATTGCAATTCTGGGCCTGGGTCCGATGATCGGCATGGCGCGGGAACTGGCTGCAAAGCTCGAACGAGAGGGCTACTCTTCAGCGGTCATCAATCCGCGATTTGTGAAGCCGATTGACCGCGAGATGCTGGCGCAGTATGCAAAGCGCGTTGCGGCCTTTGTCACCTTTGAAGATCATGTGCGCATGGGCGGCTTCGGCTCGGCGGTTCTTGAAGCCCTGGAAGAGATGGGCTGCGCGATTCCTGTAGTGCGCATTGGCTGGCCCGATCATTTCATCGAGCATGGCAAGATCGATGCATTGCGCGCCAAGTATGGAGTGACCGTGGAAGCCGCGCTGGGACAGGTGCTGCCGTGGATCAAGAGCCGGCAACGGACGCGGCTGGTGGCGAGTTAGCAGTTGATGGATGAAAATTCGCTGTGGAAAAATGCAGGCATCTATCTTCTTATAGGATTGCCGGGTTTGCTGTGCGACAATCCTTGCAAGACAGATTGCCTATGCGATTGTTGCGAATTGTTTCATTTTTTCTCGGTGCCGCTGCCCTGACCAGTTTTCAAGGCTGGGCGCAGGCGCCGAATTCAGTTTCCCTGGTTCTTGCCGGAGCGACGGTGGTGGACGTGGCCGATTGGGGCCACTCTGCCCACGATCTGCAGGATGCGATTGTGATCGTGCGCGACGGGCGCATCACCGATGTGGGTTCGCGCGCCTCGGTGCCGATTCCCAAAGGCGCGCGCGTCATTGATTGCACCGGGAAATATCTGCTCCCAGGACTCGTCGATGGCTTCGCGGGCATGAACAGCCAGGGCCAGGCCAACGCAAATCTGTACATGGGCGTGACCACGGTTGTAGCCAGCAGCGACGACCGCCGCGGCCATATTGACATGGCCGCCAATCCCAGCCCGCATCTCTATCTTTTGGACTCTATCGGCACTACCGACAACTGGAGCTTGCTGGCCGGCAAACCGGAGTGGGCAGCGAAGCTCAAAGAAGGCGCGCATCCCGCCGAGCTGACACCCGAAGATACTGCATTGCAATTGGCGGCAACCGCCAAACTGGGCACACGCGCGCTCTGGCTCGGCCATGATCTGACGGCGGCCAATACGCAGTGGATCATCGCACACGCGCATCAGATGGGCCTCGCCACTTACGGCGAATTCGTATCGACGCCTTACAAGGTTGGCATCGAGGCGGGCGTGGATGTGCTGCTGCATATGAGCCGCTATGAACTCGGCGTGATTCCCGATGAGTTGCAGAAGCCGCTGGTGGAAGCGCCCGAGGGCACTGCCGCAAACACCGCATATGGATACTCGGAGATGCTGCCGCCGACTGACTTGCACCTGCGCGACTACGCGCATTTTGTGGCAACCCATCACGCCGCGCTGATGCCGACATTCAGCCTTTATTACGCTCAGTTACCCGCGCACAGAAACCTCTGGCAGGAACCGGCAGCCAAATTGCTTGACCCGGCAGAGATGTTCTCGCCAACAGATCGCGCGACGGGCGAGCTGACTTATCCGCTGGCCCTGTGGACGCGTCATCTGCCCAACTCCACGCAGCGATGGATGGAAGAGAATCAGCGCAAAAAAAGCGAGCTGGGCGCGCTGCGGCTGTGGAAGATCAATCAGGCGATCTTTACCGCTTATCCGCACTATCTGGCTGCATCGGGGGCGCCGGTCTTTGGCTCCATGCCGGGCATCTCCATACATACCGAACTCGAAATGCTGGTGCGCCTCGGACTTACCCCGCGCGAGGCCCTGGCAGCGGCTACAAATAACTATGCGCTGCAATTCGGATGGACTGAGTTAGGTATGATCGCTCCAGGACGACGCGCCGATATTCTGGTGCTCGACGCCGACCCGGCGCAGAATATCTGGAATGCGCGGCGGATTTCCACGCTGCTGCTGGATGGAAATATTGTGGACCGGGATGCGCTGCTGGCGTTGAAGAAGTGAGGAGGAGGGACGGGCTGGTCTATTGATCATCTGGCTCAACTGTCATTGTCGCTATACCGTTGTGCAATATGTATCGGATTCTCAGTTGGCCTCTGCCACCGCAGTTCTTTCCATTGCGCGCTACCGGTGTGAATGTCCAGTTCTTCAGGGATTCAAGCACCATCTGCCCAGCCATTGAAGGATCGGACAGAAATCGCAGGCTTTCCACCTTCCCTGTTGAGTCAAAGCGCAAACGAACAACCATTGTTTCATCAAGGTTCACACTAGCTTCTCTGAGTCCATCCGGCAGGGCAGGTCTTCTCATAGCTATGTGACGAATGATTTCATTCCTCGATAAGTGAATGATCCTGCTTGAGGATTTATCAGGTTTATCCGCGCCTGAACCGGAAGAGCCTTGTGGCTGTTGAGCAGAGAGCGGAGTTCCGAGAACCAGCAAGAATATTACGACACAAACTAATCTCATTGGCGCACCTCGTCACGGCAAAAACTCTTCGCTCACCTACAAATAGGCCTGGAATGAGACATACATGGATCGCCGCTGAGCTCAGGCATACCGCTTCTGATGCCATATCCAAGCCGTGCGCAGAATCTCATCCAACTCCGTGTACTTCGGCTTCCAGCCTAGTTCGCGGATAGCTTTTGCTGAACTGGCCACGAGAACAGCCGGGTCTCCGGCACGCCGGGGATGAACTACCGCCGGAATTGGATGTCCGGTGACGCGGCGCGCGGACTCGATGACCTCACGCACGCTGAACCCCTGGCCGTTGCCGAGGTTATAAACGAGGCGTTCCGCACCCGGCTGTGTTTTGTCCAACGCTTCAAGGGCCAGTAGATGAGCGTCGGCCAGATCGGAGACGTGAATGTAATCGCGGACGCAGGTTCCATCCGGCGTGGAGTAATCGTCGCCGAAGATGTTGATGGAGGCGCGGCGGCCCAGGGCGACATCGAGAATAATCGGGATGAGATGCGACTCCGGCTCGTGCGCCTCGCCGCGGGTGATGCCATTCGGGCCTTCGGGCGCGCCGGCGACGTTGAAGTAGCGCAGCGAGGCGGAGCGAAGTCCGTGGAGACGGTTAAACCAGGCCAGCATCTGTTCGACAAGCAATTTCGACTCACCATAAGGATTTGTCGGGCAGAGCCGCGCATCCTCTTCGATGGGAACCGTTTCCGGCTCGCCGTAGACAGCGGCAGTGGAGGAGAAGACGAGGCGGCGCGGGCCGTGCGCGAGCATGGCTTCAAGCAGTGCCAGCGTCGAGGCGGTGTTGTTGCGGAAAAATTCCTCGGGGCGCGCCATCGACTCGCCGGCCTCGATGAGCGCGGCAAAGTGGAGAACAGCGTCGAAGGGCTGACCTTCCGCTTTGGCGGCGATGAAAAGGTTTTCAATCGCGGCTCTGTCGCTCAACTCCGCCTGCGCAAAAGCCACCCCCGGCGGAAGCAGATCGCGCCGCCCATGGATGAGGTTATCGAGTATAACCGCATGGTTCCCTTTTTCGGAAAGCAGCCCGGCAACAGTACCACCGATGTACCCTGCTCCACCTGTTACCAATATCTTCAAAAAAGACTACCTTTCCACTGCTATTTGATTTAACGTAATTCTATAGGATTGGCGGCACTGGGTCGGTACCAGTTGCCGGATTGCGCCGATCTGGCATACGATACCCTTTTCGCCCCTCCGGCGAGGGATCGCTTTTTTGTTGGATTGCTTGCCTAGGTGGAGATTTGGGAGCCGGGATGTCCGGGGTCTACGCGGTCAACAAACCGTATTGCTCACACACAGTTGACCGGTGGCGCTTGTCTATCACTCCGCTTTTCGCTCGACCGACAGAGAAGGCAATCCGGCAAAGCAAACAATCGCTTTTGTGCCGCAATTTATCCCCACCGTTTCGAACGCAACAAAAACATTTGACACGATCAGGCCGGACCAGCCGCGGCTTGATGTCTTTGCCGCCCGTCTGGTTCTGGAATGTGAAACTTCATTCCGCGTTTGCACCATGAAGCTCCGTAATGGAAGCGACAAAACCGAGCCGTTCAAACGGCCGTAAGCGAGGACTGAGACTATGTCGTCAAACTATTCCCCAGGACGGACCAACTTCGGCTTGCTTCCTGAACCCGAAGGACGGATGAAGTCCTTCATCGTCAGCATGACGGTCAACAGCGTGATTCTTTTGCTGGCCATCCTGGTCGGACTGACCGTGAAAAAGGTCGTGGATGACCACAAGTTTGAGAACACAGAGTTGATTTTCCCGGTGAAGCAGCCACCACCGCCGCCCAAGGTGAAGATGCCGCCGCCACCTAAAGTGCCGGACACGCCGCGCCCCGCGCTGGTAAAGCTGGAAGAGCCGAAGTTCAACATGCCGAAGCCGGAGCCGAAGCCGGAACTGAAGCCGATCCAGATGGAAACCAAGGTGGCTCTGCCGGTGATCAAAGCGGCCAAGCCGCAGGTGGTTGAAGCGCCCCAACCCAAGGCGGCAATGACCGCGGCGATGCCGGCGCAGAGCAACGCCGTCAAGCCCTCGACGACGCCGGTGCATCTGGGACAGACCTTTGGCGTGACGCCGAATCCGAATGCCACCCGCCCGGCTACAGTTGCGGCCATCGGCAACCCGTATGGCGGGATGAACGGTCCTGCGGTCGCACCGCATGGCGTGGTCGGCTCGACGGGCATCGGCAACGGGCTAAAGGCCGGATCGAATGCCGGCGTGACGGGCAAGGTCGCCTCCGCCGGCATTCCCGGAGCCAGCGGCACGTCTCCCACAGGAGGCGGCGGCAAGGTCGCCTCGGTGGCTATGCCTGCTGCGACTGCCGTGGCCAGGCCTGCGGCAGCAGCTCCACCGGTTGCTCCTTCCAATACGCAGGTCGAGGTTTCAATTCCCCGCCCCGCCTATACAGATGAAGCGCGACAGTTGAAAATAGAAGGAACGGTGGTTTTGCGGGTGACGTTCTACGCCAACGGACAGATTCAGGTGCTGAACGTAATCCGCGGCCTCGGTCACGGATTGGACGAACAGGCCAAGCGAGCGGTACAACAAGGAAAGGTGATTCGTCCGGCGACTCAGAACGGCAAGCCAATGGACTCAACCACCAACATTTCGATCACGTTTCAATTGGCGTAGCAATTTGCCGCGTCGCAGCTCATCTGCCAGCTTTCCGGTTGCCGAATACGAAGCGCCAGGCGCGGCACGAGCAAGAACTGAAAGACTTACCTAGGAGCCTGACATGACATTTCGGAAGATCGTCCTCACCTTCCTCTTTTTGAGCCTGGGAGCAGCTTGCGCATACGCCAAGAAAGAGCCCAAGTATCAACTGGCGCACCAGTTGACGCCAGAGCAGGCCGCGCTGGTTGAAAAAGCCGTTGGCCGCGAGAAGGTGCTGATCAAGAACATCCAGACGCGTACGCCGCTGGTGGAAACCTACATCCAGAACACGCGCCCCGACGTGCTGCTTTATCAGGTTCCCGTCGACGACCAGTACATGCTGAGCCGCATTGACTTCGGCAAGGGCTTCTTTGATAAGGCCTATTCTCCGCGCACCGAGAAACAGAAGGGCTTCTTCAAGAATTCGCTTGGTTCCCTTACCGGGCTGAGCAAGGCGCTGGGGCTGGACCGGCACTTCACTTACAACCCTATCGGCTTCACGGAGATGATGTTCATCGATCCGTCGAACTTCGATTCCCAGCATTATGTTTTCAGCTATGTGCGCCGCGAGTTTCTCGGTTCAGTGCGCGCCTGGGTCTACGATGTGCACCCGAAAACGGATGTGAAGGGCATGGGCCGCTTCTATGGCCGTATCTGGGTTGAAGAAGACGGCGGCAACATTGTCCGCTTCAACGGCACCTATACCGGCCCCGGCTCCGAGGACGACTCCCGCTTCTTCTTCCACTTCGATAGCTGGCGCATGAACGTGCAGCCGGATATCTGGCTGCCGGTGGCTGTTTATGTTGAAGAAACGCAGCGCGAGGAGGGCGACAAGACCATTGGCCTGAAGGCGCAGACGCACTTCTGGGGCTACTCGCTCAAGCTGCCCACCCGCGACAGTGAAAACGTCAGCGTCAAGGTAGATGACGCGGTGGATAAGAGCGACGACACCTTGGACGAAACGCCGCTGCAGGCCGCCCGCGCCTGGATCACCCAGGCTGAAAACAATGTCATCGACCGCCTGGTTGAAGCAGGCTTGGTGGCGCCGGCCAACCCCGGCGGCTACGAAAATACGGTCCTCGATCAGATCGTCATCAACCTCGAGGTTCCCAACAATCTGGTCTTCACCGACACGGTGCATTGCCGTGTGCTGCTGACCACCACGATTGAGGCAACCACCGTTGGCAACACCATTCTGGTCAGCAAGGGGCTGCTCGATTCGCTGCCCAATGAAGAATCGATCGCCTCGGTGATTGCGCTGGAACTGGCGCACGTTGCCTTGGGCCATCACATCGATACCCGTTACGCCTTCAACGACCGGCTGCTCTTCCCCGACGAGACCAGCTTCCAGCGCATCAACATGTACCACTCCGACCACGACAACGCCGAGGCCGCGAAGAAGGCTGTCGAGTACCTGCAGGCTTCGATGTACAAGGACCGCCTGCCCAATGCCGGACTCTACTACGCGCAGTTGGCTGACCGCGGCAAGGCGCTGCATGCGTTGAACACTCCCAAGCTGGGCGACTCGCTGCTCAAGGTCGATGGCACCCCGTGGCTTGCCGATCTGGCTCATCAGGCTCCCAAGCTGAACCCCCAGGATCTGACCCAGACCGCTGCCCTGCCTCTGGGAAGCTGGCTCAAGACAGACCCCTGGGATGACAAGGTGCATATGATCAACGCCAAGCGCTACGCGCCGATCAATGCCCGCGAGAAGCTGCCGCTGGAGGTTACGCCGCTCAACTTCAAGCTGCAGCTTTATGATGCGGCGCACGCAACCGCGGCGCCCGCGCCAACCACTGCGGCCCCGGCTGTCGCGCCATCGGCTCCGTCTACCCCGCCACCTGCCGCCCCGGCTGCCACAGACCCGCAGGCCGCTCCTCCAGCGGCGGCTCCTGCTGCGGCGCCATCGACTCCGCCTGCAACAACGCCGGCGCAGACCTCCGGCGTTTCCACTCCTCCGGCCGACTCAACAACCACGGCGCAACCTGCCGCGGCATCATCCCAGCAGTAACATTCACGGCTTCCGCTCTTCCCCGCCCATGCGGTATGGAAGGGCGGAAGCCTTTAAAATTTATCGCAATTGCAGACTCCATCTTGATACCATTTGAAAAATCTACAAGGACGTGTACACCCAAATGAGACGATTCCCTGCATTTCTCCTGATTTTTCTAATTGTTTCCGCCGCCGCTTCTCGCGCGCAAGTGGCTCCTTCGGCGGAAAAATCCCACAGCTTCTCGCTGACCGCCGGGGGCATGGGTTCTTTTTTTCAACCCGATTACGGTCCTAACCGCCTGCTGGGTGTAGGCGCATATGCCGATGTGAAGTTCACGCGCTGGATACAGGCAGAAGGCGAAGCCCGCTTTCTACGCTTCAACCAGTTCGCGAATATCTACGAAGACAACTATCTGGTCGGCCCCCGCCTGCCGGTCTTTCACTTCTGGAAAGCCACTCCCTACGCAAAGGTGCTGATCGGCGAGGGTAAGATGAACTTCCAGTACAACGAAGCTAAAGGAACCTTTACGGCCCTGGCTTACGGTGGCGGCATCGACATCAGGGTATCCAAGCGGCTCAGCTTCCGGGCGATTGACGTCGAATATCAGCAATGGCCCAAATGGATTAGCGGTTCCCTCGCGCCGTACGGAGTGAGTGCCGGCGTCGGGTACCGGATTTTCTGAGATTCTTGGAAAACGGCGCACCTGTTCTCCGCTCTTTCCCGAAAACGAAGCCCTTCCGGTTCGCTGAAATGATTACTTCTGGCTTGATAAGAAGGATTGACAGCCCCGGAAAACACCGATATTCTCCAGACACTATAGAGTCGCAGTAAGCGATTTCCTCCCCATTTGCACGATGCTGCTGTACCTGAACAATTTGCATTCCTTGGCATTTCCTGACTTTGGAGCATCCGTGCAAAGACGATCCGCATCAGTTTGCGCCTCCCTTTTCGTGCTGGCCTTTGTTGCCAGCGCCGCGCTGACGGGCTGCAACAGCCTCTCGCTGGGCGATTCCAGTTCCTTCACAGCAATTTCCGCTCCGGCCAGCTTTCTCCGTGTCAATCAGACCATGCAGCTCATCACGCACTCCCAGTTCAACGGGATACCGCTGGTCTTTTCTGTCAACGGCATCAAGGGCGGCAATGACGTGGTGGGGACGATTGACGCCAACGGGCTGTATACCGCGCCCGCCATTGTGCCTAATCCCTACACCGTGACCATCACCAGCGCCGCCACTGAGTATCCGAACGCCCCGCCGGGTAAAGTCTCGCTGGCCGTGTGGAATCCGATCCCGATTCTCAATACGGTCACGCCATCCGCGTTTTCCGAAGGAAACACGCAGATCACCGTCGCCGGTTCGCAGTTTGTCTATGGCGCGACCATCGTCTGGAATGGCGCAGAGCTTCAGACGACGCCAGACTCGAACAATCAAGTGTCTGCGTCCGTAGCAGGTGTCAAACAGGGAACTTATACGCTGCTGGTTCGCAATCCCAACCCCGGCAGCGCGGACTCGCAGACGGTGAATGTTGTGGTTGGCCCCGGCCAGCCGGTGCTGACACTCGATCTGGGAGAAGGCACCGACGTTCGCGTCAACAACAGCCTCAATATCGGCGTGCAAGTGAACGGGACAATTGATACTGGCGTCATATTGCAGGTCAATGGAGTACCCGCCAACGCAAATGGAGTCGCCGGCAATGCGACGGTGGGCACCGCGGTATCCAACACCGATGGCTCCATCACATATACCGCCCCTGCCGTAGTCCCCACGCTCAGCAGCGTGGACGGACTCAGCAACGTCGTCTCGCTGACAATTACCAGCCATGACAAAAATACGGTGTTTACGACTGTGAATCTCTCCATCCTGAATCCGATTCCGATTCTCACTGGAGAAACCAGCCCGGCGAGTTTCACTCTCAATACGCAGACGCCGATTACGCTCACCGGCCAGGATTTCATCCCCGGCGCGACGGTGCTGGTGAATGGATCGTCCTTTAACAGCTCAAGCGTCAACAGCGCTGGCACCCAGTTGACCGCAAACGTGACCGTGAGCGACCCGGGCAACATTGACGTGCAGGTGGTGAATCCCATCCCTGGGCCGGCCGCGTCGGCGGACTTGATTTTGCCGGCGACTGGCACACTGCCGACGAATATCACTCTCGACCAGGCATCGCGTTTCTTGCAGCAGGCAACCTTCGGCGCAACCGATGCGGATATTCATC
>CAZHKN010000008.1:33265-39841 GCA_964532725.1 uncultured Occallatibacter sp. | reverse complement strand
GGGTTCCCACCTTCCCCATCAGCGCTCAGCAGTTGACCTTCGTTCACTGGTTCGATCTGGTGCTTACCGCGCTCTTGCTCACCGGCGGCGCGGCAGGACTGCACGCGCCCATCAACGGATTCATCACCTGGATCGAAAAGAAGAAGAGCTGATTCCCTGCCCGGCCCATAAGCCGCAAAGAACAACACACAAACAAAACGGCCGCGCAATGGCGGCCGTTTCCTTCGGAGTTTCGTGAAGCATGAGAACAGCCTTCGGCTGCTTATAGCAAGACCACAATTGATACACCCAAGGCCGCTGACGTAAAGTGTTGATTTTCTAAGAAATCAACTCCCTGCACACTACCTCTCAGGGCCGGAAATTGTGGTTTTGCCCTAGAAGTGATACGCCACACCCACCGTGGGATTGTAGATGTTGAACCAGCGGTTGGTATTCAAATAGGAAAGTCCAAACTGCGGCACCTTGGTGATAAATCCGCGATACTCGGCACGAATATCGAAGCTGGGGCTGATCTCGTACGCAACGCCCCCGCCGTACAGGCCGCCGATGCCGGTCTGCTGCTTGGCATCAACATCCTGTAGTCCGGAATTACGGATAGGCAGAAAGATCATCGCGCCTGGACCAGCTTCAATAAATGGATTGAATTTTTTGAAGTTGAAGCTGCGCACATACGCAGCGGAAATCTCCTGGGTACGCGTCGGTATGATCCTGGATTGCACGCCGCTGAATGTATAGCGATATTTCGTCTGGTAGGCAATCCCGTAGTTCGCTTCCAGGGCGCTCGACGGCGTTAGCATGAACCGGTAGCTGACCAACGCGCCAAAGGTGGACTTGGAATCAACATAGACATCCGTCGATGAACTCTTATAAGGCGTAATGAGTCCCGTTCCGCTGAGGCTGATATCTTGACGGCTCTCCTGAGCCCGGCCCGCGGCAACTGATGCGGTCAGCAGGAGGACAACGATGGCGATCTTCTTCATTCGGTTCTGATCCTCACGAGTGCTCAACCTCGGGCCGCGAACGAACCTGCGGGCTGGCAACGAAATCTTGTCAATTGCAGTGCTCCGGCTGCCGCCGTGCCCCGCTCTCAGCATTGTAACTGCCCAGACCTTGCCTTCGCACACAGCAGGCTTCCAGGCGCGGCTCCATCCGCCAGCTGCCCGCTGCAATCCTGATGCGGGGCGCGGTACAAGCCTATAGACGCAGCTCATTGAAAATCGGCACTCTGCCCGCTAATATTCCGGCCTCTGCTATTGGAACCCTCTTACCCCACCCGTTCCACCTGGTAATAGAAGGGCGGACCCTGCTTCCGCGCCAAAGCCCGCACCGTGGTCAGAAAGGCCCGTGCCGCGTAAGACAATGTCGCCTGCCGTCGGTGTACCAGCCGCAGCACCCGCTTCATCTCCAACTCGTCCACCGCCACCCGCACCAGGTCGCCCGTCTCCAGCTCCCGCGCCACGGTCAGATGCGGCACCAGCGCCACTCCATCGCCCGGCGCCACGAACCGCTTGATCGCCTCAATCGTCGGCAGCTCAATCGCCATATTCAGCGGCGTCCGGTACCGTTGAAACGCCTCAATCACCTTGCGCCGCAAGGGCGAAGCCACATTGTGCGCGACAAACAACTCCTTGCCCAGCGCGGTAATTGCGACCCGTTTGCTGCCGGCCAGCGGATGCCGCGGGCTTACAATCAGCGCCAGGCTGTCGCCATATACCGCAATTGTGCGGAACTGCTCCGGGTCAGGCTTGAATGAGATCACGCCCAGCTCAAATACCCGCAAGCTCAACTCCTCGGGAATCCGGCTGGCTAACATGCGATGCACCGTTACGCTGATCTGCGGATACTCGCGCCGAAACTGCTCAATCGCCGGCAGCAGATACATGCACGTGTACTCATTGGCCGCCAGTTGCAAATGTCCCCGCTCCAGGCTCTTCAACTCGCCCAGCGCGCTCACCGCCTCGCGCCGCAGCGCCAGCAAGCGCAGCGCATAATCCCGCAGCAGCACGCCGGCCGCGGTCAGCGAGCCATCCCGCGCCGCGCGGTCAAACAGCACTTCGCCCACGCTGGCTTCGAGCTTGCGAATCACCTGGCTGATCGCCGGCTGCGTTCGGTGCAGCCGCACCGCCGCCTTCGAGAAGCTCCGCTCCTCCGCCACCGCCAAAAACGTTTCAAGCTGATTCAGTTCCATCAGTGCATCCTCAATTCCTGGGTGCCCCATGTCCCTCGCATTTGGGGACATGGGAAATCGCAGTTCATAAATAATTGTAATCGCTCTGAGAAAAATTATAACTTTGCATTATATTGACCAAATGCGCGACACTGAATTCGTACCAAAATGTCTTCCCCGGCAGGCAAACCGATGAGTGCAGATCACGTAGTCTTTTTCGACACCACCCTCCGCGACGGCGAGCAGTCGCCCGGCTGCAGCATGACCACGCAGGAAAAGCTCACCATGGCTCATGCCCTTGAAGATCTGGGCGTTGACATTGTCGAGGCCGGCTTCGCCATGGCCTCCGAGGGCGACTTCGCGGCCATCGCCACCATCACCCAGGCCATCCGCAAGCCGCGCATCGCATCCCTCGCCCGCGCCAAAAGCGAAGACATCGAGATGGCCGCCCGCGCGCTGCAATTCGCCGACCGCGCCCGCATCCATGTTTTTCTCGCCTCCAGCGACCTGCATCTCGAATTCAAGCTCAAGATGAGCCGCCAGCAAGCCCTCGACCAAACCGCCGAGTCCGTCCGTCTCGCCCGCTCCCTCGTCGATGATGTCGAGTTTTCACCCGAGGACGCAACCCGCGCCGACCGCGACTATCTCGTTGAAATGGTCCGCATCGCCGTTGAGGCGGGCGCAACCACCATCAACATGCCGGACACCGTCGGCTACTCCACGCCCGAGGAATACGGCCGCATGTTTGCCGAGGTCCGCGAGCGCATTCCGGCGATTGACGCCGAAGGCGTCATCCTCTCCTCGCACTGCCACGACGATCTCGGCCTCGCCGTCGCCAACTCCCTCGCCGCGATTCAAAACGGCGCGCGCCAGGTCGAGTGCACCATCAACGGCATCGGCGAACGGGCCGGCAACGCCGCTCTGGAAGAGATCGCCGCCGCGCTCTACGTCCGGGCCGACCGCTACGGCATCGGCAGCAATATCAAACTCGACCAGTTGTATCCTGCCTCGCAGGTGCTGGGCCAGATCATCACCTTCAAGCCCTCGCCCAACAAGGCCATCGTCGGCGACAACGCCTTCGCGCACGAGTCGGGCATTCATCAGCACGGCATGTTGGCTAACCCGCTCTGCTACGAGATCATGACTCCGGCCCTGGTCGGCGTCACCCGCACCAACCTCGTCCTTGGCAAGCACAGCGGTCGCGCCGCGCTCCGCCATCGCCTGGAGCAGTTGGGTTTTGCGCTCAACCGCGAAGAGTTGCAGCACGTCTACTATCGCTTTGTCGCGCTGGCAGACCGCAAAAAGAACATCTACGACCAGGATCTGATTGGTCTGCTCCCCGACCAGATTCGCGAAAAACGCCATGTACCAGTCACAGAGCTGGATTGAAAGTTTTGTATCAGGGTACGACTTCAGTCGTACCACAGATGTAATAAAAGGATGATGGGCTTTAGCCCCTGAGGGAATTTGAAATCGAAAAGGAGACGCAAAGACGAGTTCAAATTGCAGGCGCTGGATTTGCAGCCCTCGCCTTGTCATCCCTCCCGTTAGTAACAGGGGGACGAGATTCGAGTGGATCGGAATACCCTTCTTTGCCCCAGGCTTCTTTGGCGCAGCAGTGGTTTTTAGCGCAGGCATTCATTCGGATCACCCAATTGCTTATCTTGTTCTTGCTTCCTTTATCAATGTCGCATTTACCTGGATCGCGTTAATTTTAATCCTGCGAATGATCGAAAAGCAGATCCACCGGCTAAAAGCTGAAAACCAAAACTGATCTCTGGAGAGAAATGAAACTGAAACTCTTAGTCACCGCCGGGGACGGCATCGGACCCGAAGTCACCAACGAAGCAGTCGCGGTTCTCAAAGATGTGATGGAACTCGGCGGCCACTCTCTGGCCCTCGATTTCAAGCGCATTGGCGGCGTCGCCATCGTGCAAGATGGCGCCCCGCTCCCCGCCGATACACTCGAAGCTGCGCTGGCCTCCGACGCTGTGCTGCTCGGCGCGGTCGGTGGCAATGAGTTCAACTCCCTCGCACCCGACAAGCGCCCCGAAGCCGGCCTGCTTGCCATTCGCGCGGCGCTCGGCGGCTTCGCTAATCTGCGCCCCGCCTTCGCCTTCAAGGAGCTTGCGGTCAACAGCCCCTTGCGTCCGGAGATCATCGACGGGGCCGACATTCTCTTCGTCCGCGAACTGCTCGGCGGCCTCTACTTCGGTCAGCCCCGCGAGTGGAACAAGGCAACGAATGAAGCCTGGAACACGATGCGCTACACCAAGGATGAAGTCGTCCGTGTCGCCCGCATTGCCTTTCAGTTAGCGCAGAAGCGCCGCAAAAAACTGACCAGCGTTGACAAGGCCAACGTTCTAGAAGTCTCGCAGCTCTGGCGCGCGGCAGTCATTGAAGTCGCGGCGGAGTTCCCCGATGTAACGCTTGAGCATCAGTATGTCGATGCGATGGCCATGCACATCATGAACCGGCCAAAGGACTTCGATGTCGTCTTGACCGAAAATCTTTTTGGCGACATTCTCTCCGACGAAGCCGGCGTCATCACCGGTTCCCTCGGCATGTTGCCCTCGGCCACTATCGGCGGTAAGGTCAATCTCTATGAGCCAATTCACGGCTCCGCGCCGGACATTGCAGGCAAAGGACTCGCCAATCCAATGGGCGCAATCCTCACCGGAGCATTGATTCTGCGCCACTCCGCGGGCCTTGAAACCGAGGCCGCGGCCATTGAAACCGCCGTGCGCAAGGTTCTTGAAGATGGCTTCCGCACCCCGGACCTGGCCCGCGTCAACCCGCAAGGCTATCCGGTGCTATCTACCAAAGAAGTCGGCGCGAAAGTCCGCGAAAACGTGAAAGCTCTGCTCGTGCACGCATAACACTGACTGGGTGGCCCAGGTCTCGATTTTGAGACCTGGGAGAGCACAAACCCCAATCTCCGAACCGCAGGGAGTCAAATGAGTTCCGAAGCAAAAACATTATTCGAGAAAGTCTGGCAACAGCACCTCGTCGCAGAACCCGAGAGCGAGCCCTCGCTGCTCTACATCGACCTGCAATTGCTGCACGAAGTCACCTCGCCGCAGGCCTTCGAGGGACTGCGCCTCGCGGGCCGCACCGTTCGCCGCCCTGACCGCTCCATTGCGACCGTCGATCACAACGTGCCCACCACCATTGAAGGCCGCCTCAACATCGTTGATCAGATCGCGGCCAAGCAAATCTCAACGCTGCGCAAGAATGCCGCCGATTTCGGCATCGAACTCTACGACGTTGACTCCCGCGACCAGGGCATCGTCCACGTCATCGGACCCGAGCTCGGCCTCACCAAGCCCGGCATGACCATCGTCTGCGGCGACTCGCACACAAGCACCCACGGTGCTTTTGGCGCGCTCGCCTTCGGCATCGGCACCAGCGAAGTCGAGCACGTCCTTGCCACGCAGACCTTGCCGCAGTCCAAGCCCAAAACCTTCCGCATCGCGGTTGAAGGCAAGCTGCCCCTCGGCGTCACAGCGAAAGACATCATCCTCGCCATCATCGGCCAAATCGGCACCGACGGCGCAACCGGCTATGTCATCGAATACGCTGGCTCAGCCATTCGTGCCCTCTCGATGGAAGGCCGTATGACGGTCTGCAACATGAGCATCGAGGCCGGCGCGCGCGCAGGCATGATCGCTCCCGATGAGATCACCTTTACTTACCTCAAAGGCCGCCGCTTCTCGCCGCAAGGCGCGGCATGGGATCAAGCAGTCAGTGAATGGCACAAGTTAGTCACTGATCCCGGCGCGAGTTATGACCGCCAGTTAGTCATTGACGCCACCACGCTCGCTCCCTATGTCAGTTGGGGCACCAGCCCCGGCATGGTCGCGCCCATCACCGCATCGGTTCCCGACCCTGCCGCGACAACCAACGAGCAGGAGCGCAAAGGCTTCGAGCGCGCGCTCGAATACATGAACCTCAAAGCCGGCACGCCGCTCGCCGAAGTCCCCGTTGACCGCGTCTTTATTGGCTCCTGCACCAATGGCCGTTTGGAAGATCTCCGCGCCGCCGCCCGCATCGCCGCCGGTTACAAGGTCGCATCCACCGTCGGCGCGATGGTCGTTCCCGGCTCGCAAGCCGTCAAGGCTGCCGCCGAGGCCGAAGGACTTGACCTCATCTTCAAAGAGGCCGGCTTCGACTGGCGCGAGCCTGGCTGCTCCATGTGCCTGGCGATGAATCCCGATATTCTTCAACCCGGCGAGCGTTGCGCTTCCACCAGCAACCGCAACTTTGAAGGCCGCCAGGGACGCGGCGGACGCACGCATCTGGTTTCGCCGGAGATGGCCGCTGCGGCCGCGATTGCAGGGCATTTTGTGGACATCAGGAACTGGGAGGTAAAGGCATAATGGAAAAGTTCACCACACTTACTTCGATTG
>CAZHKN010000008.1:19462-33255 GCA_964532725.1 uncultured Occallatibacter sp. | reverse complement strand
CCTCCACTCTTAATCCCAACTTTGAAGGCCGTCTGGGCCGGGGCGCCCGCACTCACATTAACAGCCCGGAAATGGCCGCGGCCGCCGCCATCGCCGGCCACTTCGTAGACATTCGCAACTGGCACGTTCATGAAGAGGTGAAGGCCTAATGGAAAAGTTCATCACACTTACATCCCTGGCCGCGCCGCTCGACCGCAGCAATGTCGATACCGACCAGATCATTCCCAAGCAGTTTCTCAAGCGCATTGAGCGCACCGGCTACGGAGATTTTCTCTTCTACGACTGGCGCGCCAATGCCGCCGGCGAAGCCGATGCTTCGTTCGTCCTCAACAACCCGCGCTACACCGGCGCAAAGATCCTCATCGCCGGCAAAAACTTCGGCTGCGGATCAAGCCGCGAGCACGCCGCCTGGGCGCTCTCCGACTTCGGATTCCGCGCTGTCATCGCGCCCACATTTGCTGACATCTTCTTCTCGAACGCCGGCAAGAACGGCATAGTTCTCGTCCGTCTGAGCGAAGAGCAAGTGGCTGTATTGCAACAGCGCGCCCAAACCATCCAAGGCTACGAGTTGACCATCTCGCTTGAAGAACAGAAGGTCACTGACATTCACGGCTTCGAGGCATCTTTCGACGTAGACCCGTTCCGCAAGTTCTGCCTCATCGAGGGACTCGACGACATTGGCCTGACATTACGCCATGCCGCCGCACTCGATGCATTCGAAGCAAAGCATGACACCGCCGGATGGCTGAAGGCGAAATGACAGCTCTTAGCTTACAGCTCATCATGCAGCTACAGGCGGCCTGAAATCGGAAGCAGCTTTAATGTTGCCGATTCCAGGCACAAAGACTTACCGCAACAATAACAAGCCAAGGGCTGAAAGCTAAAAGCTGACAGCTAGCGAACGAAGAGAGCAAATGACCATCGAAGGCAAGCGTCAAAGCATCCCGCTAACTGAAGGCCCCAGCCGCGCCGCCGCGCGCTCTTATCTGCGCGGTTCCGGTTACAGCAAAGAAGATCTGCACAAGCCCATCATCGGCATCGCTAACACCTGGACCGAGATCGGCACCTGCAACGTGCATCTGCGCGAAATCGCTGAAGCATTGAAAGAAGGCATTCGCGAGGCCGGCGGCACGCCGATGGAATTCAACACCATCACCATCTCCGACGGCATCACGATGGGAACCCAAGGAATGAAGGCTTCGCTTGTAAGTCGCGAAGTTATCGCCGATTCTATTGAGTTAGTCGCTCGCGGTAACTTGTTCGATGGGTTAGTCGGCATCGGCGGCTGCGATAAAAACATGCCCGGCATTATCATGGCGCTTTGCCGGCTCGACATACCCGGCATGATGCTCTACGGCGGCTCCATCGCGCCCGGCAAGCTTAACACTTCCAACGGTGTAATCGACATCACCATTCAGAATGTCTTCGAAGGCATCGGCTCGCACGCTGCCGGAAAGATCGATGACGCCGGACTCGAAGCCCTCGAAGCCAATGCCTGCCCTGGCGCGGGCGCATGCGGCGGCCAGTTCACCGCCAACACCATGGCCATGAGCGGCGAAATCCTCGGCATCTCGCCCATCCAACTCTCCGGCGTTCCCGCAACCTCAAAAGACAAGTACGCTGCTACCCGCGAGGCAGGCCGCATCTTGATGGATGCAGTCCGCGCCAATCGCCGCCCTTCACAGATCATTACGCGCAAGTCGTTAGAGAACACCATCGCCAGCGTCGCGGCCAGCGGCGGTTCAACGAATGCCGTTCTTCACTTGCTCGCCATTGCAAAAGAGTTAGGCATTGAGTTATCCATCGATGATTTCGATGTTATCAGCAAGCGTACTCCGTTTATCTGCGATCTGACTCCCGCCGGTAAGTTCGTCGCATCTGACTTCCAGACCGCGGGCGGTTCGCGCCTGCTGGCCAAGCGCCTCATCGACGCGGGCCACGCCGATGGATCAACGCTCACCATCAGCGGCAAGACTCTCGCTGAAGAAGCCTCGCTTGCAATCGAGACTCCCGGCCAGCAAGTTATTCATACCTTCGAGAATCCCATCAAGCCCAACGGCGGCCTGGTCATTCTCAAAGGCAACCTTGCCCCTGAAGGCTGCGTCATGAAGATCGCCGCTGCGGGCCGCTATGAGCATCGCGGTCCCGCGCGCGTCTTCGAGTGCGAAGAAGCCTGCTTCGCCGCCGTGCAAACCGGCCAAATCAAACCCGGCAACGTTTTGGTCATTCGCTACGAAGGCCCCAAGGGCGGTCCCGGCATGCGCGAGATGCTGCAAGTCACCGCAGCGATCAGCGGTATGCCCGAACTCAGTTCCACTGTCGCGCTGCTCACCGATGGCCGCTTCAGCGGCGCAACCCGCGGCTTCACTGCCGGACACGTTGCTCCCGAAGCCTTTGTCGGCGGACCCATTGCCGCTGTGCGCGAGGGCGACATCATCCACTTCGATATTCTCAACCGCAAGTTGAATGTTGAAATCAGCGATGATGAGATCGCCTCGCGCCTAAAGGACTTCACACCGCCGGCTCTGCGTTGGCCCAAAGGCGTCTTCCGCAAGTATGTTGACCGGGTAACTTCAGCGGCTGAGGGCGCAACAACGTAGTACCGGAGTTTTACCAACACATATTCGTCATCTAAGGAGACCAACTATGGACGCAAACACGCAGTCATCGAATGCTCATCTAACGACTCCCACCCGTCTGACCGGCGCGGAGATTCTGTGGGCCACGCTGGTCGGCGAGGGCGTCACCACGGTCTTCGGTTATCCTGGCGGCGCAATTCTGCCCGTCTATGACGCGCTGCGCAAGTTTCCCATTCATCACGTTCTCGTCCGCCATGAACAGGGCGCGTCGCACATGGCCGATGGCTACGCCCGCGCCTCGGGTAAGGTGGGCGTGGCCATTGCCACCAGCGGTCCCGGCGCAACCAACCTCATCACCGGCATTGCAACAGCCATGCTCGATTCCATTCCGATGGTCTGCATCACCGGCAATGTTTCCAGCAAGATTCTCGGTACCGATGCTTTTCAGGAAGTGGATATTACTGGCATAACTCTGCCTGTAACTAAACATAACTTCCTTGTAACTCACCCGGAAGATATTGCCGCCGCAGTTCGCTCGGCTTTTCAGATCGCGCAATCCGGCCGCCCTGGCCCAGTGCTTGTCGATATTACAAAAGACGCGCAGCAGGCCACTGCGGTCTTCGACTTCGAAGGCGCCAAGCCCAAACCCTATCGTCCACATCCCATGCTTTGCGTAGAAGACTCCAGTATTGCAGAGGCCGCCGAACTGATCCGCAATGCCAAGCGCCCCATCATCCTTGCCGGTCACGGCGTCATGCAATCCAACGCAATGGAGCAGGTCCGCGCCCTGGCCGAGCGCTCGCAGACACCTGTTGCTCTCACTCTGCTCGGCCTCGGCGCATTCCCGGCCTCGCATCCTTTGAACATGGGCATGATGGGCATGCACGGCGAGGCATGGGTCAATCATGCAATCCAGGAAGCTGACCTGCTCATTGCCTGCGGCATGCGCTTCGATGATCGCGTCACCGGTTCGCTTTCCACTTATGCCCCTAAATCAAAAAAGATTCACATCGAAGTGGATCCTTCCGAAGTCAACAAGAACGTCAAGGTCGATGTTGCTCTGATCGGCGACTTACGCGAGGTGCTCGAACAACTCCTCCCGCGCATAGGCGGTCGCGACGGCGCTGCCTGGCTCAAAACTATCGACGCCAGCAAGGGCGCGGTAGCTGTGCGGGATATCAAGAACCTTCCCGACTCCGGCCATCTCTATGCGGCTCATGTCATGCACGATCTCTGGCGCATCACCGGCGGCAATGCAATCGTCGTAACTGACGTAGGCCAGCATCAAATGTGGGAGGCGCAGTACTTCCACCATGAGCATCCGCGCACCCTTGTAACTTCCGGCGGCCTGGGCACAATGGGCTTTGCCTTGCCCGCAGCCATCGGCGCAAAATTTGCTTGTCCTGATAAAGAAGTCTGGGTAGTTGCCGGCGATGGCGGATTCCAGATGACTGCCGCGGAGCTGGCCACCATCGTTCAGGAAAAAATCAAGATTAACATCGCTGTTATCAACAACGGCTTCCTCGGCATGGTGCGCCAGTGGCAGGAGTTTTTCTACGACAAGAATTACGAAGCCACGCCGATGGTCAGCCCCGACTTCGTCAAGCTCGCCGACGCGCACGGCATCGCCGGGGCAGCGGTTCGCACGCGCGCAGAGCTGGCCGCAGCCGTTGAAGAGGCCCGCTCCGCTCCCGGCGCGTATCTGCTCAACTTCATCGTCGAGAAGGAAGACTCAGTTTATCCGATGATCCCCGCCGGCTCTGCATTGCATGAGATGATTCGCCGCCCCGGGAAAAATCCGCTGGTCGAGTCCGCAAACGACGAGTAACTAGTTAGCTAAGTCAGGGGAAAATCAGATATGTTAGTTATCCGGTCTCTGACCCTTGATTTCTGGAAAGGTATTTTATGTTGCACACATTTGTCGCTTACGTTGAAGACTTACCTGGCGTGCTGACGCGCGTGGCCTCGCTCTTCCGCCGCCTGAACATCAACATCATCTCGCTCACCGTGGGTCGCAGCGAGCGCGTCGGTCTGTCACGCATGACGATTGTCGCCGAGTCCTCTACCGAGGCCGGCCATCGCATCCGCGCCAGTCTGTATAAACTGGAGAGTGTCGTCCATGTGGATGACATTGCTCAAGCACCTGCCGTCACCCGCGAGCTCGCTTTGATCAAGGTTGCCGCCACGCCCAAAAATCGTTCGCAGATCTTTGAGCTGGTCGAAATCTTCCGCGCTCGCATTGTCGATTTAACTTCTGAGTCGTTGATGATCGAGATGACCGGCGTCGAAAGCAAGATCGAGGGACTCATCGAAGTCCTGCGCGAGCAGGATGGCCGCATCCTTGAAATCTGCCGCAGTGGCAAAATGACCATGCGCCGCGGCCAGCACACCAGCCGCGTACTGCGCGCAATGGGCGCTGCCGGCGAACCGGAAACAGATACCGCGGAGGCACTCGAAGATACTGCCGTCGAGCCGTAGTAATCGCGCAGAAGATTTGACTTACCACTAACAATCTCAACTAGCACAAAAAGGAAAACGAGAAGAACATGGCAAAGACTTACTACGACCACGATGCCGACCTCAGCCTGATCCAGGCCAAGAAGGTGGCCATCATCGGCTACGGTTCCCAGGGACATGCCCACGCTCTCAACCTCAAAGACTCCGGCGTTCACGTCAAGGTGGGTCTCGCCGCCACATCCAAATCCCGCGCCAAGGCCGAGAAGGCTGGACTCGAAGTCGGCACCGTCCCCGAGGTCACGCAGTGGGCCGATGTGGTGATGGTTCTCGTCCCCGACCAGACTGCTGCCAAGCTCTATGCCGACGAGATCGGTCCCAACCTGAGCGCAGGCAAGCTGCTGCTCTTCGCCCACGGCTTCAACATCCATTACAAGACCATCCTCCCCGCTCCCGGCATCGACGTCGGCATGGCCGCGCCCAAGGCTCCAGGCCATCGCGTCCGCGAGGTCTTCACCGAAGGCGGCGGCGTACCAGGACTCATCGCCGTGCATCAGGATGCCACCGGCCATGCGCACGCGCTCAATCTCAGCTATCTCAAGGGCATTGGCTGCACCCGCGCCGGCGTTCTTGAAACCACATTCAAAGAAGAGACCGAGACCGATCTCTTCGGCGAGCAGGCCGTGCTCTGCGGCGGTGTCAGCGCGCTCATCAAGGCGGGATTCGAAACACTCGTCGAGGCCGGTTATCAGCCCGAGAGCGCGTACTTCGAGTGCTTGCACGAACTGAAGCTGATTGTTGATTTGATCTATCGTGGCGGCCTCGCTTACATGCGCTATAGCATCTCCGATACCGCCGAGTGGGGCGATTATGTCAGCGGCCCACGCGTGATCAACGACGAAAGCCGCAAGGCGATGAAGGCCATTCTGACTGAAATTCAGAACGGCGCATTCGCCAAGCGCTTCCTCGCCGACCAGAACTCCGGCCGCAAGGAATTCCAAGCCTTCCGCGACGCCGAAGCCAAGCACCCAGTCGAAATCGTCGGCAAAGAACTCCGCGCCGCGATGCCCTTCCTCGATCCGGTCACGGTAGAAGAAGTCGCGAAGAATCGGTAATCTCAGCAACCAGAAAGAGAAAGGCCGGATAGCCTTCAAGCTACCCGTCTTTCTCTTTCAAAATCACACTTGCGCTCTACTCCCATTCAATCTGATCGAATATCTTTCGCAGCCGCACTCCCTTTGCCGGATTCACCATCTCGACAAAGCCAACGCGGCCCGCCAAATGCAGTCGGAAGTTCGGGTGCGCTTCACGATTCTGACTATCCGCTCCGTGCCGGACGCAATTTGTAAGAATCGCCTTCAGGCGGTCAAAATCATCGCGCACAACATTGAGTTTTTCGTTGACAACAACTCCCGCCAGATATTGGCGCACCCCCTGCCGCATGAAGCGTGTCTTGCGGTGATGAACGTTGAACCCCTCTTCCAGAAGAATGGAAGCAGCTTGCGTTGCAAAGCGCTCAACACAGCGCTCGAATCCTTTGTCTCCAGAGAACGCCAGGTCGTCAGCATAACGTGAGTAGGCCGCGCCCATTGAATCCGCCAATCCCTGCAATCGGCAATCCACGCGATACGCGCATAGGTTCGCCAATGCAGGCGAAGTGGGCGCGCCCTGCGGAAGGTGCCGCCAGGAATATAAATTGCGTATCTCTCCCAACAGGGCCGGTTCAATGCCTCGCGGTAACTTCGACCAAAGAGCGCGTGGCGCGGCATTTGTGCAAATTCCTCCGAGTAAATCAGCCACCGGCTCAGGGTAACCGGCAATGCGAAAGAATGCTTGAACCCGAGCGCAAGAGATCGAAGGGAAAAAGTCTTTCAGGTCCATTCGCAGCACGACGCACTTACCCACATGCGCGGAAGCAAATGTTTTGATGGACCGTCCCGCAACAAATCCATGCGCCGCTGAGTGAGAAGGAATGTTATTGAGAATTTCTTTCAGTATCTTCTGCTGTAATTCCTTGAGCTTCGGCTTGGGCGCTTCGATAACTCGAATACTACCGAAATTCTTTGACAATATGCGGTAGTGGTAGTGACTCAACGGGCTATCGATCTTTCCCTGACCCAGCCGCGCGCCAAGCCTTTTGAGATCGGCAAACCATTCTAACTCACCGGGCGTGAGAGAGAGCCAGTCCGCAAGCCCGCCCACCGTTTCTATCGCAGGAATCTTCCATTCGGTAGCAGCCGCTACAGGCAGCATTTGAAAAGGCGCATGAACCCACTCGGCAATCCTGACCTTGTCTCTGTATATTCTCCGTGCCCGCCCGATCCCTTCATCCGCAATGAGAAACCTGACTACATCTTTCAACCGCGGCTGGTGTTGCGCAACAAAGGTCGCCAAGTAGCGGCGTGCCAGCGGCCTCAACCATCGCCAGCGCTTGCCCAGAGTTCTGGCTGCGCGATCCACAATGGGATCAACGGCCATCTCGGCCGCAAGAATCGATTTGGCCAGCGCCGAATAAAAGGATGAGCTCATTCTGGTTGCATGACAGCGAAGCGCTCCAACGAGTCTGACCTTGCGTGACCTGATCTGCGCAGCGCGCAGCACCGGTCTCGCGACGAAACTCCAGTACTTCACGTTCCCCTGGGGTATCCCCAGAGAGGGACTAGCCGAAACAAATGCTTCGAACCGATCCCGGCTTGGAGCGCTCCGCTGCCAGAAAGATCATAGCAGCGGCAGCAGAACTCTTCGCTGATGCTAGGTTTAATTTGTCGCCGGATCATCCGCAGAAACAGGCGTAGTTTGCGCACCCGTACCCGGTCCCAATGCACCCGGCGCACCGCCGTTTTCCTTCCCCTCCGGCAGCGCGACCACCCGCATCGAAGTACCCAGCCGGTGGTAATGAGAAAAAGTAGTTTCATTCAGGACCCGCGCCGGAGGTTCTTTCTGAACCACCGCAGGGTTGGTCGATTCAGCGGAGAGCGTCAAGCTCCATACGGGAAAGATCGAAGCCCGGTCGCCCAGCACCACCGGCCCGTACTCAACAACAAACGCCGCGCGCGCCAGTGGATCGCCGATCTTCATATCTGCATCAATCGTGATGCGGAGAATGGCTCCCGTCGCCGGATCGATCATGATTGAGCCGTGATAGCCCGGTTTCTCCGTAAGTGGCTGCTGTTCGATAGTATCCATGGTGCCCGGCGTTCCTAGCCTCCTCCTGTCCGACTGAAGCATTGCCGGCGATGTCGCCTTGACGCAGCAATAACTGACTACATAATGGGAAGCCGCCGGGGGCACAACGTAATGAAAGACTGCCAGCAAACCGTCGGCCTTCTTTTCCCAGTGGCTCCAGGTAATTTTCCCTTTGGCTGAGTCCGTCATCACCAGCGCAGTGGCCCATCCATACGCGCTTCCCGGATGAATGCCCAACTGCACTGGTGGTTGGACAGATCTACTGTTAACAGCAATGTCCGATTTGCTCACCGGCTCGTCTTGGGCCGGGCTTGGCGCATCTGTGACTTTGCTGTCGTTGAAGGCCACTTCCTGGCTGAACTTGGCAATCGGATGAAACCCCGCTCGCACCGGAAGATAGTTTTCTTTCAAGGCCTGCGGCGAATCGTCGAAGGAATAGGTTGTCCGCGTGGCAATTAGATTCGGCAGCCGCGGAATCGTCTCCATCACATAGTGTCGCGCAGCGTCCAGCAAGTGTGCCTGGGTTACGGCATCGGGATATGCCGCTGCCGGAAATTCAACGGCGGGCGGGTCCAGCAATGCGGACTGGTCGGCCATCAACCGAATCGCCAGTGCGGATTTCGGCCCCATCGGAATCTGTGTCTGCAGCCGTTCCAATGTAGTCTCGGTCAGGCGCTCAGTCAGTTCCAACTCTGCAAGCTGCATCACCATCGCCGCATCATCGCGATGCGATTGGCTGAGCGCGGTCAACTTCTGCTCCAGTTGCGCCACCGTCAACCGCTTGGCCGCGCAGGCTGGCAGAGCCAGCATTGCGAGGAGTACGGCAAGTAGAAGTCTGCGCATCGCGACCACCAGTTGAGATGCAAATCGCTGCGGCGTAAACCGGCGGCAGCCGAAGTTGCCTCTCCGTGAACAATGGATCCCGTTGCAGCGAACTCGAATAGGGGAAACGAGTCCACGCATATGAACTCTACACACAATCGAGTTCCTTCGACAATCAGAATTTTCATTTCACGGAAACGGAAGATCTAAGCCGGGACAATCGTTCCTGCGTTGTGGTACGCTTGGCTCCATTCGAGGAGGCCATCGAATGAAGCATTCAGGCGTATTTGCATTGCTGCTTGCAGGGACGTTCGTGATTGCTCCCAACCTGCTGGCCCAAACCGCTGATCAGAATGCGGATCAGAACCCCGCGCCCCCCGCACAGCCCGTTCCCACCGTGCGTGTTACTACCCGCGCCGTCCTCGTTGACGTCATTGTTACCGATAAGAACGGAAATCCGGTTAGCGGCCTCAAGCAAGATGCTTTTACACTGCTCGAGCAGGGCAAGCCACAGAGTATCTCTTATTTTGAAGAGCATGTCGGTACCCCTCCCTCTGAGTCCGCCGAGTTGCCTACTCTCCCGCCCAATGTTTTCAGCAATTTCTCTCCATTTCCCACACCGCCTGCAGTCACTGTTCTGCTACTGGACTCGCTCAACACTCCCGTCGCCGATCAGAGCTATATGCACTCCCAGGCCCTCAAATTCCTAAAGAGCCTTCGTCCCGGCTCGCGGCTGGCCATCTATACCCTGGCCGGCGGCCTGCGGCTTGTACAGGGATTTACAGACGACCCCTCGGTGCTGCTCGCGGCCATCAACAACAAAAAGAACCTTGAGGTTGCTCCCTCCCTCCTACTCAAAACCCAGGGCGAAGACAACGCCCAGCAAAACATGATCGGACTGATGGCGCAGCCGATCACCACCGGCGGCGGAACCACCACTTCCCTTGCGCCGGCAGGGATGATTGCCGCTCTCTCCGACTTTTTCCAGGAGACTGACTACTCCCGCGAGGCCGACCGCGAGATGAGAACGCTCACTGGTCTGCAGCAATTGGGCGCATATCTGGCCACGCTCCCGGGCCGCAAAAACGTCATCTGGCTCGCTGGATCGTTCCCGCAGATTTTCGGCGGCAACTCTTCCCAGCAAGTGCTCATGGGCGGCAATCCCAGTTTCTCTGCCGGCACCGGCGATTCCACGACCAGCCCCTCCACGCTGCTTGCCGGCGACCCCGGCGTCTTTGAGCCGTCTTCCCGCTCTGAGGACCAGGTCATTAAAACTGTGCAATTACTCACCAGCGCGCGCATCGCCCTTTACCCGGTCGATGTTCGCGGCGCCCACACGGACGAGTTCTATCAGGCGGAAAACCAGCTCCCGCTCAGCGTGCAAAGCACTCAGGCGCTCAATGCAACGCAATTCAACAGCTCCGCCAATGCGATAAGCGCCCACGCCGGCGAACTCACCGTAATGGATGAGATGGCGCGCGGCTCCGGCGGCAAGGCCTACATGGAGACCAACGGCCTGGCCGAGGCCATGAAAGACGTCATCGCTTCCAGCGCCGATTTCTACACCCTCTCTTACAGCCCCGCGAATTCCAAGATGGACGGCCTCTACCGCACTATCGACGTCAAGGTCGCCGGAGGAAGATATAACTTATCCTTCCGCCGCGGCTACTTTGCCGACGATGCGGTCCTCCCTGGCGCTACCCGCGTCGTCGAGGCCAAAAAACCCGCCGACTCTCTGCGCCCCTTCATGGACTTTGGTCTGCCCGAAGCCGAGCAGATTCTCTACAAAGTGCTCATCCAACCCGCCCCGGGCGATCAGGCGGCATCCGCGCCCGCGCCCACTGCTGACGAAAAGATCAAAGGCCCCTTCACCCGCTACACAGTCGATTTCGCCGTAGATCTCAAAGATGTCCATCTGGAGCTGGCCCCCGATGGAACCTACAACGGTTCGCTCTATATTTCGCTCTTCGTTTATGACGCCTACGGCAAAGCCGCCAGCCGCCAGATCAAACTCGCCAACCTCAAAATCAAGCCAGACGTCTACGCCGTCTTCCAGCAGACCGGCCTGCAGATGCGCTCTTTCGTCGATGTACCCAAAGGCCAGTTCTGGCTGCGCACCGGACTCTACGATCCAACCTCGCATAAGGTTGGTACGCTCGAAGTTCCCTTCAGCTCCGTCAAGCCGGTAGAAAGCGCCGCCAAGTAAGTTGAGTTAGTGAATTTAGTTTCTCAACGTAGACACTCTGAACAACATCACAGAACTGGGTACCCCATGTCCCTCGCATTCGGGACATGGGAAAGAATGCAGGTTGCCAGACCCCAAATGCGAAAAGTCCGGGGGACCCACCTCCGGTAGTAGATTGATACATGAACCACCGCCGAGCCGCATTTCTGAAGAGAGGTCGGATTTGTATGTCGCTTTGGTCGAAAATCATACTACTGCTGGGAATCCTGCCTATAGTGACTCTCGCCCAGAACCCCTCACCGAATTCAATGGTGCGCACTTGGACCGACGGCAGCGTTAGTCCTGCAGCCAAGATAAATGACATACGGTGGTTGGTGGGCGAGTGGAAGGGGAATCTCGAAGGCGGCATGCAGCAGTACACTGCATTCCAGCCTGTGGGTGGTCATATGCCGGGATTTTCCAGGGGCTGGGGACAAGACGGCTCTATCTGGTTCTACGAAATCAACGACATGGTTGAAGTAAATGGGTCTCTCGAATTTCGTGTCAAACATTTCTCGGGCGATCTCGCAAATTGGGAGGAAAAGAACGAGTTTGTTCGCCATAGGTTAATCCAGAGAACAGATCGAGCTTTATATTTTGATGGCCTGACCATTGTCAAGGAAGGGATGGATCACTTCACGGTATATGTCCGGATCACCGACGGTGATAGGAAAGGTCGGATTCTCGTAGTTCACCAAACCCGCGCTTCCAAGCGCTGAGTCACTGCATTCCATGCAGAACCTCCCAAAGGCGGGTGCCCGATCTTCCTCACGAGGGACCTGGGAAATAGCGAAGCCCACTCCACGGTTGTCATCTGAGCGAAGCGAAGGACCCTCGGTCGTATGTAACTCTCACCGCGACAGCGAAGCCCCCACATCCCGCACCGTCCCGTGATAAAAATACTCTCCCAGCCCCACGGTAAACATCCAACATCCATACAGTGCATGCTCAAAGCTCGATGTCGCCAGCGACCCGGTCTCGGCATACCGCGCCGCAAACAGCAATCCTCCGGCAAAGGTCAGCCCCACGGCCAGAGAGTTGCGGAAGATGATATGCAGAAAGGCAAAAGCCGCGGCGCTGGCCACAATCATCGTCCACTTCCCCTGAAATAGCGGCTGATACCGCTCAAAGAAAAACGCCCGGTACAGCAATCCCTGCGGATAGACCGAGAACCACGGATACGCCACCATCACCACCGCCCAGAACCCGGGACTCCGCCTCAAAAAATTCCATTGCAAATCGGGAGCAACCCAACGCACCCCCAGCCAGATGGTGAGCGCCACCACAACAAAGATGCCCAGTATCCAATCCATCCGTCCGGGCAGCGCCGCCGCATTCCACAGCAGCCTGCGGTCAAAGCGCGCGTCGCTCAACAGCAGCCACAGAGCATACCCCGCCACCAGCCACAGCAGCGGCAGCGCCGGTATCCGCACCGGCGAAAACCGGTACCCCAGCGGCAAAGCCACAAACAACACCAAAAACTCCACAATCAATCCGGTACGCGGCATGGATGTAAGTGTACCGCCGATTTACTGCTGAACGCTTACGGCGCAGCCGCGATTTCATGCCGCCGATGCTGGACTGGGAACGGAACCGGCCAACGGAGCTTCGTCTCATTACAAGCCATCTCCAGTTGCCTTATGCAGCCGCGTGCCCCGCGCAACAGGCTGCTTATCGGGGTGCGCCAGCAGGTCCGCAACGCTGAACTGAGCTTTGCTGATCCCACTCTCCGTATGGCGCGGGTTCTGCGTTGCGATGTGGATCCACTCATGCACGATCACACGCGCAATCGCGACCGCCATCAACTGGTTGCGCTGATCGCGATTGAGACCAGAGGCCTGAACCGCCAGCATCTTTCCCAGCGGATCGCACTCCACATGGGCAAAGGGCTCAATGCGTCCGTGGTCGCTCTGAACCCAGCCCAGTGGAGTAGATCCCGGTACAGAGGTCGCGTAGGAGAAAGGCTGCCCTGGCCGGGGAGTTATCTTGCATTCTCCGTGAAGGTAGATCGAAATAGGATTGTCCGCAATCAACCCGCTAGGGCCGATCGTCTCTCCGTGGACAATTTCAATCGAAGACGTAGCGGAACCCGTGCCAGAAACCGGATCAACTCTCTGGCCAACGAGGGCCTGAATCTGTGGTGAACCCGAGGCCAGCTCTTTGCGCAGCGCCGTCACCAGCGCAGGCCATAGACCGTCCGGGATGGGCCGGTCACTGAAGATCACCAGCGTGGTCTGCGCGGTGGAAGCAGGATTCGCGTTCTCGCCCGCAACCCGGTCTTGCGCCGCGCACGATGCGCCGCGCAAAACCAGCGGCAGAGCGAAAAACAGCGAATTCAAGAATATTGCGATGCGGTGAAGATTTTGAACTCTCATGACCCGAGTCTGAGGCTGGAATTGCTATCCGTCCAATAGATTGATAGGATGAATTGCATCTGAATCGGAGATGGATCGATGGAAGTACGCCAACTGCAAATCTTTCGCATCCTGGCCGAAGAGCTCAACTTCACGCGCACCGCGGAACTGATT
>CAZHKN010000008.1:0-19452 GCA_964532725.1 uncultured Occallatibacter sp. | reverse complement strand
CAATGTGACCGCGCAGATCAAGGCGCTGGAAGACGAGCTTGGCCTGCCGCTCTTTGACCGCCTGGGCCGCCGCGTCATGCTGACCGATGCGGGCCGCCGCTTTCAGCCCTATGCCGAGCAGGCCCTCTGCGCCATGGAGCAGGGCCAGCGCGCCTTGCAGGCTGGAACCGCGCCCAGCGGCCCCCTGCGCATCGGCGCGCCGGAGAGTGTGCTCACTTACCGCCTGCCTCAGGTGCTGCGCGCCTATCGCCGCCGCTTTCCGCATGTCGAGCTGATCTTCAGCCCCTACTCGGATACGACCGTCGGTTGGATGCTCGAAACCGGCAAGTTGGATATCGCCATCCAGATGTCCGATGGCGGACCGAACCCTGCCCTCAAGTCCATCCGCCTGCGCACGGAACGGGTTTTCCTGTTGAGCGATACCCTTCACCCGCTGGCCAGCCGCAAAACGGTCAAGCCCGGTGACCTGGCTGGACAGATGCTGTTGCTCACCGAGGCCGGTTGCAGTTACCGGGCAAAACTCGACCAACTGCTGGCGCATGAGAACATTCGTCCCGGCAACGTGGCGGAGTTCTCCAGCGTGGAGGCGATCAAACAGTGCGCCATTGCCGGCATGGGGCTTGCGCTGCTTCCAGCCATCGTTGTCTCGCGCGAGCTGCGCCAACACCAGCTCAAGGCGCTGGCCTGGGCCGGACCATCGCTGGACATCGCCACCCATATTTTGTGGCACAAAGATAAGTGGGTCTCTCCAGCAATGGCCGCCTTTCAGGAACTGATTCAAGGGGTTGACGAGCAGTGAAGCGCGAGGCCGCGCCAGTTATAGCTACGATTTAATTGAAGGAAGTCCTGGATGCAAATACACTGCCAGGCTGGCGCAAGCAGGCTTGCAAACGTGGTATAAATTGCGATACGCAAGATTTGCCATCCCAAATTCACTTTAGGTCGGCAAGTCAGTCCGCCAATCTGGAGGCCATTCTGTGAGTTCGCGCTGCGGCCAGGCTTTGCTTCATATCCTGTTGGTTGCGGCCGTGCCCCTCTGCGGACATGCACAATCGGGTCCAGATGTTCCTCAGCAATATAAACGCCTCTTCTTTCAATATGCAGACCGGCGACCATTATACGAAAAAGCACTGAACCTCGCCGGCCAAAGCAGTCTCCCCGTCGGCCGTAGTTACGCACTCATTATCGGCGTTACCCAGTTTCCGAATTTCGCCGAAGCCGAGAGGTCTCTGAGGCCAGCTGCCGTGGATATTGAAAAGCTAGAGAGATATTTGAAAGAACAGGAACACTTTGATGAGATCGTTGTCCTCAAAGATGGCGACTTTAACTTCGAAAATCTTAACTACTTCCTACAAACGTATTTTCCAGCCCACCTTAAAAACTCGCCACATGCGCGTTTCCTGCTGGCATTTAGTGGACACGGGTACGCGGATGTCTCGGCCAATGATGCGAGGGGGTTCTTGCTCACAAGTTCGGCAACAACGGTGAAAGACGAGGTCAACCGAATTGGCTTGGATATCTTACGGACGCTCATATTGCCGGATATTGCTCAAGCGGAAAAGACTTTAGTGCTCATCAATTCATGCCAGAGCGGTGCATTTCTGGGACGAAAGACATTCGGAGTTAACCCATTAGGTCCAGGTGAACGCGGTGCTCACGCCATTATGGCAAGCAGGACGAATCAGCAGAGTTTTCAATTGGATGCGGTGGGTCCGGGGAGCGTGTTTTTCGAGAAAATATTTGCGGGACTGGAAGGTGCTGCTGACACGTCACCTCGCGACGGAATTGTGACATACCACGAATTGGATTCATACCTTCATCAAGAGATTCCATACGCAACGCACGGCGCGCAAAATCCGATGGAAGGTGACATCTCGCTTAACGGCAGCGTAGGAGAGTTCTTTTTTCTGAATAGAAGCCAACAAGCCAAGTTGGGCAACTCAAAGCCGTGGAATCCCGGGTCTGCACAGACATTCGGGATCGCGGAAAACGATCTTTACGAGAAAGGGTTGTCGGCTTTGAGGGAAGGTCATAACGAGGAAGCCTTTCGAGCTTTCTCTGAAAGCGCAGAGGCTGGAAATCTAAGCGCCATGAATAATCTTGGGGCGCTCTATGCTGCGGGCCAAGGGGTAGTTCGTGATTTCAAGCAAGCGCGTTTTTGGTGGGACAAATCGGCGTCTTCTGGGGATTCTCACGCGATGTTCAACATTGGTTTTTCATACGAAAGAGGGCTTGGGGTTGTAAAGGATTATCAGCAGGCGCGTAAGTGGTATGACAAAGCTGCGGATGCAGGTCACGCCGGAGCAATGAATAACCTGGGGCTCCTGTATACCCGGGGTCAGGGAGTTGGTCGCGATTATCAGTGGGCACGCACATGGTTCGAGAGAGCAGCCATCGCCGGTAGCGCGGAAGGCATGGGCAATTTAGGTTCACTCTATGAGAGCGGCAATGGGGTAGAGAAGGATTATCAGCAGGCTGCTAAATGGTACGAAAAGGCAGCGACTGCTGGTAGCGCGGTTGGTATGAGCAACCTGGGTTATATGTATAGTGAAGGCCGCGGCCTTCCGCAGGATTACAAACAAGCGCGTCAGTGGTTTGAAAAAGCAGCTAATGCTGGTGACGCAGAAGGCATGAACAATCTTGGCAGTATATTTGGCCAGGGACTAGGCGTCACACAAGATTATCAACAGGCGCATCAGTGGTATGAGAAGGCTGCTGCCGCGGGCAGTGCGAACGGGATGTTCAACCTAGGATACCTTTATGCGCAGGGATACGGTGTAGCTCAAGACAAGGCCCAAGCACGCAGGCTATACGAGAAGGCTGCGATCGGTGGTAATGTGGAAGCCATGATCAACTTGGGGGCAATTTATTCTAGTGGCGACGGCGTCGCGATAGATTACAAGCAGGCGCGCATGTGGTTTGAGAAGGCTGCCGCAGCAGGCAATGGAGTTGCCATGCTTAACCTAGGACTTTTGTATGAACAGGGCCAGGGAGTTCCTCAAGATTACCAATGGGCACGTCTCTGGTATCAAAGGGCAGCGGCTAAGGGAGAAGAACACGCAATCGAACGACTAAAGGAGATGAAACAGTAAGCATATGACAACCGCAGAAATCATCAAGTCTTGCGCTGCGCTTTACCTCATTACGATTCTCATCGATTTGCTGAGGTCGCGCGCCTATAAGTGTTTTCTCCTCGAACTCCTGCCGCTTCTCCTGCTGATTGTGTTGGACATTTTTCTGGCCAGCGCCAGCGCAGGTTATGTCACCTTCGGCTCTGGGAGTTCCTCTCTGCTTGTAGTGGCGCTGATGTTTCCCGCCATCCTTCTCGGCGTTGCAGCGAGGTACATATTCTTCCTGCGCGGAAACTTCTCTTGGCTGGATTTTGCGAAGCCACTTTGTATTTCTCCGCTTTTGTTAATCCCCCTCATCGGCTCCTTACAAGGCACCGAAACCTTCCAGCCGGTGCAGGTGATTTCATTCGCGCTTTTGGCCTTTCAAAACGGATTCTTCTGGCAGGTCGTCTTGCAGCGATCGAAGCCGTTAACGGCGCCGCCGAGGACGTAAGCCTAGATAAGTCCCACCAGATTGTTCAGTTCCCCGCACTCACGGCCCCGCCACCCCATCCTGCTTGGCCACCTGATTGATGATCCGTTGGATAACAACAATCTGAATATGGATATGCCGGGCCACATCCGGCAGAAACTCGGAGACAAAGTTATCAATCGGGGCTGTCGCCAATCCCGTTGCGTAGCGCTCCGCGCTGGCCGGCAGGTTGGTCTCCCGTCCCGGCACGTACAGGTTGCCGATCTCATCTGTGGCGGCGGCGCCGACAATATCCCCGTAATTCAGCATCCCTTTGCCGTTGTCACCCTGCGTCCACACCACCTGTAAAATCGCGTGCCCGGCCCGCCGCGGAATCGACGCATTCGGCATCCGGTGATAATGCGGGTCCTGGCCCACAATCGACGGAACCAGAAAGGTGCAGATAAATTCACCCGAGATATCCTGCGTATAACTCACGCCCACATAGCGCCCAAACCCCGGCATCCCCGGCCCGTACACCGAATCTGGGTCAGAGCCAACCGCGATGCCCGCTTCGCCCACAATTGTCAGCGCGTTGAAGGGGTCCACCATGTTGCGCACCGCCAGCCACAGCTTCTCTTTCGGCTTGAGCGGCTTCACTTGCGGCCCATCAATAAAACGGTCATACCAGTTGATCCGCTTCTCTGGTTTGCAGGGATTCGTTGCCACACCGCCGGCCGTCGCCGTTGGATTCGTCGCGACCGCTGCCGCGGCCGTACCCGGTGCAGCCACCGGACACGGCCCCTCCGCCTGCGCCTTGGCCTGCGGAACCGTTTGCGGCTGCGGAGCCTCTGGTAAGCTCGGCTGCTGCGTCGCTGCTCCAGTCGCCGGAGCCTCTTGCGCCCGGCTCACAGCAACGCCAGCCGCCACCACTAGGACCAGAAAACAGCAGCCGAATCGCCGTGAAGCGGCAAACCAGCCGTCAGGTCTATTTGAGATGCAATCCATCCACCGGCTCTGCAAAGGCCGTATCCTCACTGGTTGGTCAAGAGTTTATCTCAAAACACTATCAGCCCATCTGCCAACTCTCGGCAAACGAAAAACCGGCGGACTGTCCGCACACCCCAGTTGGACGAAGCGGAGCTGAGAAGTGTTACCCGCAGCGCAGGCGGGTTCCGCGGTTCCCCTGCGCAGAATGCTCGATTCTGCCATTTGCGGCACAGAATCGCACTCGGCAGTTGACGCGCCGCGCCGCGCCGCTCAGACTTGGGGAAGAGGTACTTCACATGAGTGAGAATCCGTCTCCAGGCCCCACCGTCGGCCAACGCCTTGATGAAACAATTGCCCGGATCGAAACAGAACTCAGGCACGCCGTCAACTATGTGAACGATGACGTGCTTCCACAGGTACGTAAGGAATCCATCTCCGCGCTGCGCACCGCGGCGGACTCACTGCACACCCTGGCCAACCGCATAGACGCGAGCCGGAATCAGCCCGACCAAGACCAGCCGAAAGGGCCGCAGCCTTGATCTCAACCCAACTCTTGCGGGCGCGTCTCCGGCCTCTATACACTCGATCCTTCTCAAAATCGGCATTGCTCGCTGGTTGCGTCCTCTTGCTCCTGGCTGGCTCAGTGGTCTTTGCCGCTTTGTCGCCGGCACTGCATGGGCACAAAGCCGCCGTCGCCGTTGTCACCTATCCCCGCGAACTAGGCGCGGTTAGCTTCGCCGTCGCTGGAGATGTGATTCCCCACGAAGCTGTCCGCGCCGCAGCCGCTGGCGCAGGGGAGGGCGCGCAGGGCTGGGCCTTGCTCTTCAGTGCGGTCAACGACATCTTCACCCAGGCCGATTACGGCTTCGTCAACCTCGAAACTCCGGTCGCACCCCAGCACTCGCACGGGACAAAACCATTTCTCTTCGACGCGCCCATCGCGCTCCTTGAAGGTCTCAAGGCCAGCGGCATCAAGATCGTCTCTTTCGCCAACAACCACGTTATGGATCAGGGCTGGGCCGGCTTTGCCGAGACCCGCCAGCATCTGCGCGACGAGGGCCTCATCTTTGCCGGCTCCGGCGATACTGCCGCCACTGCCTGGCAACCGGTCATCGTCGAGAAGAACGGCATCAAGGTCGGCTGGCTGGGCATGACCCGCTGGCTCAACGGCAGCCGCAACCCCGAGGCTCCTGACCAGCCGCATGTCAACTTCTTCCCCTACGCGGGCGAGCCGGGCGTCGGCGATGCAGCCAGCATGGACGAGGCCGGAGTTATCGCCGCCGTAAAAGCCGCGCGCGCCCAATGCGATTTTCTCGTCGTCTCCATCCACTGGGGCATCGAGTACGCCCCCGCTCCCAAAGATGAAGATGTCGCTATCGCGCACCAGATCCTCGACGCAGGAGCATCGGTGATCGTCGGTCATCACCCACACGTTCTGCAGCCGGTCGAGAGTTACCAAACCCCCGATGGGCGCAACACAGTAATCTTTTACTCGTTGGGTAATTTCCTTTCCAACCAATCGCGGAGTTATGTCGATGGAGTGATGCCGGATAAAGAAGGCGACCCGCGCGATGAGCTGATTGCGAAATTTTCCGCCGTACGCAAAGACTACGGCCCCGCGGGCATTCGCGTTGAGTTAGGCAAAGTCGGCATTCTCCCCGTCTGGGCAGAGAATAACCGCAATGAGATCGCCCGCGGCCACACCAAAACGCAGATCATTCGTCCCATCCTCATAGACCGCGAGATGCCCCGCTTGCAGGCAAGGCTCAATGAGTTAGACAAACTAAGCAAACCGCCGGCACCGGAACTAACTCCCGATCAAAAGAAAGAGTATCTCGAAGTTACAAATCAATTGAAGCTCCTCGATGACCGCCGCTCAATCTTACTTGCCCGCACCGGTGACGAGTACCTTGCCGACCCTCCCAAAGTAACTCCACCCGCGCCGGCCGGAAAGCCGTGACCCCATGCCAGTCGCCCAGCTTACTCTCGAAATCCGCATCGAGCACGCCCAGTCCCTCAAAGACCGCCGCCAGGTCGTCCGCTCCATGAAAGACCAGCTCCGTCAGGGCTTCAACATCTCTGTCGCCGAGATGGATGAGGCCGTCGAATGGCGCTCCGCTACAATCGCCGTCGTCGCCATCTCCCGCTCCCGCGATTATCTCCACGGCCAAATCGAAGAGGTCGAACGCGCCGCCCGCCGCATGATCAACGAGCTAGGCGCCGAGCTATCCGACTCGTACTGGGAATACCTCGAAAACTAGCCGCACTTCCCAGCACCCAAACGCAAAACCGGCGCTGGAGACATCCCAGCGCCGGCCTTGCCCACAGGAATCAATCAACCACCGAGTTACACCTTCACCGCCGGATGCGTCGCATAGTGCAGCAGCACCGCCACCGCGCAGCTTGTCAGCCGCGTCTCGGCTGAGTCCGCCCGGCTCGTCAAAATCGTCGGCACCCGCGCCCCCAGCACAATCCCCGCCAGTTGCGCGCCGCCCAGATACTCCAACTGCTTAGCCAGCATGTTGCCGCTCTCCAGGTCCGGCACCACCAAAATATCCGCCTGGCCCGTCACCGGCGACACCAACCCCTTGATCGACGCCGCCTTCGCGCTCACCGCCGTATCAAAGGCCAGCGGACCATCCAGAATCCCCCCGGTAATCTGCCCCCGGTCAGCCATCTTGCATAGCGCCGCCGCGTCCAGCGTCGAAGCAATCTTCGGGTTCACCGTCTCCACCGCCGACAGCAACGCCACCTTCGGCTCCGGAATCCCCAACGCATGAGCCAGATCAATCGCGTTCTGCACAATATGAACCTTGTCTTCCAGCTCCGGCGTAATATTGATCGCCGCGTCGGTGATCAGCAGCGTCCGCGCATAGGCCGGCGTATCCATCACAAACACGTGGCTGATCCGCCGCGTCGTCCGCAGCCCCGTATCGCGCTGCATCGCCACCTTCATCAGCTCATCGGTGTGCAGACTGCCCTTCATCATCGCCTGCGCGCTGCCGCTGCGGCACATCGCCACGCCCAGCTCCGCGGCCTTCGCCTCGGTCGCCGCCTGCAATATCGGATACGGCCCAACATCCACGCCAATCTTCACCGCCAGCGCCTTGATCTCCGCCTCATCGCCAATCAGCGTCGGCTCAATCAACCCCTCCAGCGCCGCTTCCACCGCGCCCTTCAGCGCCACACCGCTCAGCGGCCACACCACTGCGGTGGTAATCGCCGGCAGATCCTTGCAGCGCTCAATAAACTGATGAAACACATGGTAATCCGCCGGATGACCCACCAACGGGTCAACCGCAACGCCCTCTGCCAACGGTGCAAGATCGCTCATCTCAATCCCTCTCCTTACCAAACCCTTGCTGTCATAACCAGCCCTGCATGATTCCCAACACTTGCTGTCATCCTGAACAATACTCTGCTGTCATCCTGAGCGCAGCGAAGGACCTGCGTTTATCCTTCCCTCACATGGCCCCACTCAACTACGCTGTCATCCTGAGCGAAGCGAAGGACCTGCGTCTGACAATCCCCCGCAAGAACCGCCCCACGCCTCTATTCTCCCCCCACACCCGCTCCCCGCCTGTGCGATTGGTCACAACCTGACCCATCGTCCCGCATCGCGGGAATTCTGTAGCCTGACGATTCGGTTCCGCAATTCCGAAGAACTCTCAAAAGTGAGATGTATCGCGTTGAGGAACACTCCTGTATCATTTTGAAACAATAAATCTAATCCCAAATGGGATTCCTACTTTTGTGAGAACTATGGCAGAACTTGATTTCATTCTTCAGGCGGTCACGACAGAGAACCACGCCAAGGCTCTTAAGGACTTGCTCGCACTTCCAGGCGCGACTGAAGTATTGGTGAGCGTTGCGTTCGTGAAGGAACCGGGCCTTGAAGCCATCGAAGATGCGATCAAGCCCTTCGCCCGCAGAGCAAGATTTTTTATTGGCATTCGGAATGACATTACTTCTATTCAGGCTGTCAAACACCTCTTGGAGATGAAGGTCAAGCTTTACGCTGTTGATACCGGATCTCGTGGTGTCATCTTCCATCCCAAACTCTATTTGGCCGCAAGCGCCATCCAGGCAAAGGTCATCATTGGCAGTGCCAACCTCACCTTCGGAGGATTACACAACAATATCGAAGCCAGCACCTGTCTGAATCTCAACCTATCAAATGCGGCCGACAAAAATTACAAACTGAAGGTCGTCGATTCCTTTGAAGAGATGCTCAAGAAGCACCCTCAACATGTCTTCCTGATCAGGGACGAGAAACATGCCGACGAGTTATTTGAATCAGGCCGTCTCGTGGATGAACGGTTGAGACCCGCACCGCCGGTGAAGAGTAGCCTGCAAAAGGGCGTGCGCGACGATCTTCCGCCAATGGACCTGCATCGAGTATCACCTCTGCGAATTGCGAGTATTGCCCGTAAATGGGTTGAGGCGCAGCCGAGATCGATACCGACAAATTCACCGAATGAACTTGCGGGCGCATTTTATTTAGTTTGGGAAAGTAAGCCACTCAAGCGGCGCGATCTCAATATCGAATACAGACCTGGAACCCACCTGACGGGATCGGTGAACCTTGACAAGGGCCTATTACCAAAGGGTGTAGACCACCGGATCTATTTCCGCGAAGAAGTTTTCTCGGGACTCAATTGGACACGGAGATCGAAGACCGTCGACGAGGCTCATGCAAAATTTCAATTGGTCCTTAAAGGAATTAACTACGGTGAATTCGATCTGCGTATTCGTCATACCACTTCCAAAGAAGAATCACATAGACAGCGGAATGCTTTGACGCGTCTAAGCTGGGGGCCTGCGCGCGAACATATAGCCCGCCCGGATCTAATTGACCGGACGTTAGCGATTTACCGCGACGAGTTCGATCCGACGCATTTCAAGCTAGAGATTGACTAGCCTCTTCCTCAGTCTTCAGGCGCTGCCGGCGATTCTTTAAGCGAAGCCAAGCGGCCAATAACGAATCCTGATCTGACTGTGAAATGCCCATCGCTCCAAGTATTTTTCCATTCTGCTCTTCGAGAACCGTCGCAACATTCGACTTTCGCACGAGCGTATCAAGCTTTCGCAGAGCTGGCAGTACTGAAGTGGGTAGCGGAACAAGCAGTTTTTCAATTTCCGATGGCACAAGTTCCAGCACGCCGCCGCCATAATGCCTTCCTTCAAGCTCGGCGCTGAGAGCAGTTAGTGCATTCAGGAAGCAGAAGATCAGTTTTTCAGGCGCGGTCGCTGCGGTATTGATCCGATAGGCCGTATCGGTGGTCAGGGCATCCAGCCCGTTATAGATCAGGCGTGGTGTGTCGTGGGAGCGCTTCAGCATCCCGATCTTTGTTGTGTAAACGGACGGAACGGAATACCAAGGTGTCCTGATTCGGCATTTATAGCGCGTATGCAGTTCCTGCGCTTCTCCAAGTCGAATGTATTCGAGAACAGATTTGCTCGACTTCTTAATCTCTTCCGTAAACCAGAGGAAATTCGTCGGATTGCCCATGCGTGCATTTTCCTGATGCTGCTGCTCGTCATAGATCACGCCGGGGCAATGTTCGCTCCGTCCAAACATCGGATGCGCAAACTCCTGCAAACCGAACTGCTCTACCGTCTCGTCCGGCACAAGGAAGAACTTGTTGGCACCTGTGACGATACCCACGTCAACTTCCGCAATGTCGTCAAACCGATGAACGTCAGGCCGCTCCACCAACCCATCCAGCAAGCTCCGCTCATCGGCGGTAAGCAGCGCTCGTGTCCATTTTCCTTCAACAGTTTTCCCGTTCATCCTCGCAGTAGAGTTAAACAGATCACCAGGGCTGTCATTGAGAAAATCACGTCCACTGACCCGTATGATTCCTAAGCCATCGCTATGATCCGCAGCGGTCTTCTTTTTTTCGGCGAACAGAATCACTGCGCCTTGCAAAGTTCCATCGAACCAAATTTCTTCTGGGTCAATAATCAACAATCGACTGCAAGTCATCCCAAGGTACGTCCGCAGTGATTGCGCATGGGCCACATGAATGATCTCAGACGGAAGAATCATCCCCAGGCGGCCACCCGGCTTGAGCAATGCTATAGAAGCCAGAACGAATGGCACCCATGCATTCGTATGCTTGGTAAACGGCAGACCGAGGATTTTGAAAATAGCTTCGGCCTTGCGCTGCGATTCCGCAGGAAGGTACTGATAACGAATAAACGGAGGATTGCCCACCACTGCATCGAATTCGGTCCGCCGCGCCAGCATCTTGTCGATGGCCCATCCGAGGAAATCCTCCCCTTGAATGGTCCAGTTAGGCCGCCGTTGCCCCTTGCATCGCTCACGAGCTTTGGCAGCTTCCGTCTCCAAAATCTCGAATCCGGTGAAAGACAACGCATCAGAAAATCCGATCTCGGAAAGAGCCTGCACAAATACGCCATCCCCGCAGCTAGGCTCCAGGAGGGATTTTGGTTCATTTCCAAGCGCCCAGCGCGCAATATAGGCAGCGAGATCAAGCGGGGTGTAGTATCCTCCCCGAAGCTTCTGCGCGCTTTCGTTCACCATGAAATTCATTACAGCTCACGCTCCAGATGCTCGAAGATGCTCGGCTGCTGCTGTCTCCGAATATATTCGCTCGCTGTCAAGATGAACCATTCCTTTAGCGTCTTACCCTCAAGAGCGAGTGCCGAATAAACACGCTGCTTCAGATCTGGGTCTACTTCGAGAACTATCCTGCCCGATTTTCCAACAGACATATGCACTCATCCATGTAACATTACATAACTAATATCATATTAAACGGAAATCTTCTACTCAAATATTCGTAGGAACGCGCCTGCGCAGGAACTTCTCGATAGCGAGTAGTTTTCCTCTGAAGACTCTGCGTCAGCGTCCGGTTAAGCGCACCCAGCGAGCGCACGGCTTCGGCGGCAGCTGAAACCAGCTAGCACTATCACAATTGGCAGGTGGTCAGCTTTTTAGCAATCGCTCCGCCTTGTCAATCTGAATCAACGGAGCGTATCCCACCAGAATCTTCTCCGCCGCCGCTTGATTTTCCGCCGAAGAGCCGGCGCAGGCATCGATCACCACCGTTACAAACGCTCCGGCTTCAGCGGCCTGCATCGCCGTCGAGAGCACGCAGCAATCCTCTCAACCCGCAGAGGTGAAACCTGCCAGCCGCACCGCAGGTGGCGGTCACCAGACTTCCAGCTCAAATTTCTTGTATTTGCGAATCAACTCGAAGTCGGTGCGGTTAGAGGTAATCAGCTTTGCTCCGTAGCTGCGCGCCGTCAGCGCAATCAGCACATCAAAATGCAGATCGCGGAGTTTGGCCGGCTCAAAGCCTTGATCCGCCTTCATCTTGGAGAGAATCTCTCCCGACTCTAGCCAATTCCTCTCCGTCGGAGTCAGGATGGGGCGGCTCCGCGCCAGCGCCTCAACCACTTTGCGGTCCACTGCAGTACTGGCCCCACGCCAAAGCTCGGCAAGCACTACCGAGCAGTTTCTTATGACGCCGGTCAGCCCTGCTACACGCCCACTGTGCCGATCCGTGCGCAACTGATCAATCAATACAGACGTATCAAAGACGATCAGCTCACTCATCGTACCCGGCAAAGGTTCCCTTGCCTCCGTACTTCTTCATCAGCGCCTTGAAGTTTTTCAAGGCAACAATCTCGCGCAGCGCAATGTGCACGGCGTCAGTGCGCGATTTAGCGCCCAGCGCCTTCACGGCCTCATCGGCCAGCTTGGTGTCCAATCGAATTGAGGTCAGCGTCACAGCCATCATCGTACCCGTCACCGCTTGTGTATATACATATTGAACTCCAAATACATACAAGAGTCAATATGCCGCAAAGATCTGGGTGGTAAAGCACTCTCTCCACCCCCCCGAACCGAAGCCAGCCCTACCGCAGGTGGCAACTGCTCAGCCTTTGAGCAGGCGCTCCGCTTTGACAATCTGGATCAGCGGAGCGTATCCCACCAGAATCTTCTCAGCTGCGAGTTGATTTTCCGGCGAAGACCCCGCGCAGGCATCGATCACCACCGTCACAAACGCTCCGGCTTCGGCGGCCTGCATCGCCGTCGAGAGGACGCAGCAATCCGTCGCCACGCCCGTCAACACCAGATGCGGAGTCTTTCCCGTCTTGGCGCGTATCCCATGTACCTCGTTGCCCCACTTGCTGAAGGTCGTCATCGTCACCAGATTGTCGCCGTGGTCCAGCTTGGCAATCTTCGGAACCAGATCGTAAATCGGGTCTGTCCCCGGCACATTGGCAAAGGGAAACTGCTGGTAATACGGCACCCACGAGCCTTGCGGCTCCGGCCCGCGCACAAAGCGCGTCACCAGCGTCCGGTCCTGAAAATGCTCTACAAGCTGGTGAATCTCCGGAATGATCTCGTGAAACTTTGGGACGCTCCACCATTTGTCTGGGTGCGAAAAGATCTCCTGCATGTCGATGATTACCAGCCACGGCCTGTCGGCGCTCGATACATCCGTCATGAATCCTCCCGTTTTTCTGACCACGCAACAGTAGCACGAAAATCGGTGACAAACCGTCACAAAAAAGCCAAAAACAGTCCACATAAAACGCGACCTATTTGGCCTCGAAAACTCTTCAAGAAGGAGGAGTAAAATCGGCATTTGGTCTGCATATCCAAGGATTTTTGCGTCGTGTGAAAGCCCCTCAACCCCATCGCAGGTGGCTGTCTTGCTGTCTCCGGTGCTATCCTTCGTAGGCGGAGAAAACCGATTTACTCATAGGAGAGGAAGACTCGAATGTGGTTTCTGGGAATGGATGTGGGCACCGGTGGAACGCGCGCCGTGATCGTCAACGCGGCAGGAAAAGTGATTGCCAGTGCGGCCAGCGAACATGCTCCATTTAAAACACTACATCCAGGATGGGCCGAGCAAGACCCCGAGGACTGGTGGCGTGCCACCCGCGAGGCCATCCACGGCGCTCTCGCCTCCGCTCCTGAGCCGCTGCAACCCATAGCCGCCATTGGGCTTACCGGCCAGATGCACGGCGCAGTCCTGCTCGACGAAAACGGCCAGGTCTTGCGCCCTTCCCTCATCTGGTGTGACACCAGAACCCAACCAGAGTGCGACTGGCTGCATGAGAAAATCGGCTACGAAAAACTCATCGAACTTACCTGTAATCCTGCGCTGCCAAACTTTACGCTGACCAAATTACTCTGGGTAAAAACCCACGAACCGGAGATTTTTTCGAAGACGCGGCACATACTCTGCCCCAAAGATTATGTCCGCTACCGGCTAACCGGCGAATTCGCCATCGATGTCCAAGAAGCCTCCGGCACATTGCTTCTTGATGTGACGAACCGGCGCTGGTCGCGCGAGGTTGCTGAAGCGGCAGGGATTCCCGAAAGCTGGTTGCCGAAGGCCTATGAATCGCCGGAGGTCTGCGCGCGCATCAGTGAAGCAGCTGCGGGGCTGACCGGCCTCACCGCCGGAACTCCAGTCGTTGCCGGAGCCGGCGACCAGGGCGCGGGCGCGGTGGGCATGGGGATTCTGCAACCGGGATCGGTCTCGGCGACGATTGGCACCAGCGGCGTGGTTTTTGCCGCAACCGCCGCGCCAACACGCGACCCCAAGGGCCGGCTGCATACCTTCTGCCACGCCGTCCCCGGATTATGGCATGTGATGGGCGTAACGCAGTCGGCGGGGTTAAGCTTCCGTTGGCTCAAGGAAACGTTCTTTTCGGCGAATGAACCGATTCAGTCCTACGACATGCTGACTGCGGCTGCGGCAAAAATTCCTGCCGGCAGCGAAGGACTCGAATGGGCGCCGTATCTGCTCGGCGAACGCACGCCGCATCTGGACCCCGAGGTCCGCGCCGCCTTTGCAGGCATCAGCACCACGCACACATCTGCTCATTTCGTACGCGCAGTTCTGGAGGGTGTGGCCTACTCTCTGCAAGACACTTTTTCGCTCTTCGCCGAGCTAGGGATCCCCGTGAGTACGATTCGCCTCGGAGGTGGAGGCGCCAAGGGGCCGTTGTGGCGGAAAATTCAGGCGGGAATTTATGGATTGCCGGTGGAGGTGCTGACCGCGGAAGAGGGCGGCGCATTCGGCTCAGCGCTGATGGCCGGGGTGGGTGCGGGCCACTGGGCCAATCTCGGCGAGGCCTGTGCCGAAGCGATCGAGGTAGCCCAGCGGATTGAACCAGACGCTGCCGATAAGTCAACCTATAAGCTGGCTTATACACAGTGGCGCAAACTCTATCCGGCGCTGATGAGCTTGCGCTGAGACTTTCCACTCATGCCGCATCAGCGGCAGTGAGATTAACGCATCTAAAACCGGTAGCGAACCGACATTGAAGGATAGAGTCCCATCTGCTTTAGCTTCTCATCCGGCTCATTTCCGCCCGCGCAAGGTTGACCCTGCCGGCAATTGTCCAACCAGACATAGCCGAGAAAATTGGTGCGGTTGAGTACGTTGTCCGCGCCAGCATGGAGGTCGATGACGCCGTTGCGTACGTGAAACTGGCGCTCTACCTCAACATCGAGGCGGTTATAGAGTGGCGCACGCGCCGCATTGATGCGGGTGAGGTCATAGATGCCGCGGTTTTGCTCGTTGGATGCGGTGAAGTTGAAAGGCGTATAAAGACGACCACTTGCGGCAGTCTCGCGCACATCGAGTTTGTAACTCCGGAGAAGGCGCACCGATCCAATTGCATTGACTACCACCGGGACATCATAGTTACCAGGCCGGCGAATGCCGTCAAGCGCGCGGTAGCTTGTCTGCGCCCTGGTTATCGAAACTAATCCGTGTGCGCGGTTGTTCCAATGTGCGCGAAGCGCCAGTTCCAGGCCGCGCGCTTCCGCTGTTCCCGCGCTGGCCAACGGGAGCCAAACAAACTGCTGGCCAAGGGTGTCAATCATATTCGTAAGCATCAACTGCGGGTATTCGGTTGAGACCGGCTCTTTGGAGTAATGTTTGTCGTAGGCCTCGGCATCGAACGTTCCCCAGTTGCCTTGCCACAGCCTCATGCCCATTGCTGCCTGACGCGCCTGAATCGGACGCAAGTTGTGGTTGCCGGCATAGCTGATCATGTCCATCATCGGCGGTAACTGCGAGGAGATGCCCATTGATGCGTGAAGGCTCTGGTGCGCACTCAGCCGGTAAGTGGCGGAGAGGCGCGGGTCGAGGGCATAACTCCCGGAGATGGCAAAACTCTCAGCTCGCACACCGGCCAGCAGCCGCCAGCGCGTTCCCAGGCTGCCCTCAGCCTCTAAGTAGCCTGCGGCCTGACCGGTTGAAAATTTTCGCTGGAAAGAAATTGAATCGGATGCGGTGGTGCTAGCGTTGAAGGGAGATAGCTCTCCGCTTGGCTGAGCAACGGAGTCATCCGGAGTTATCATCCGGCCACTGACACCGGCGGAAATGAGCCAACCGCGAAGAGCAGCCTTGAGGCCATAATTCAATGTAGACAAGCCATCACGAGAGTTTTCATCATAAACAGTTGCCAACGATACAGCCTGGCAAGTGCCCGCACCGTCTACCTTTCTATAACCGAACTGTTGCTGCTGGCCGATCTTCTGCCGGGTAAGTGACGTGCTGGCGGTCAAATTGCTCATCATTACTGGAGAGAAAACATGCCGCCAGTTCAACGCTTCAGTGGTGCGCCAGCCTGCGTATTCTGTCTGAAATGTGGTGGATTCCCACCTGTCCGCAGGGCAGGGCATCATCGAAATCGAGTCTTCTCCGCTCAGGCTGAAGAAAGTCAGTGTGTCGCGGCTTGAGGGAGATGCTTCCATCTTAGCCAGCCAATTCGAATAAATCGGAACACCGTTGACGCCAACATCGTTGGTCAGAAAATTGAGAATGCTGCGATGCGCTGAAAAAAGAAAACTTCCGTTGTTCTTTAGAGCGCGCTGGTAGAGTCCGCCCGCGCCTGAAATACCGACTGAAATATCTCCTGCCTTTTCGCCCCTGCTCAGTTGACGCGTATGAATATCTATTAAAGAGGATAGACGGCTGGAATAACTCGCATCGTATACTCCGGCGCGCATCTCCATGCTGCCAACAGCAGTGGCATCGAGCATGGATGTAAATCCGCCGTTCGATCCGGAGAGCGAAAAGTGGTTGATATTCGGTATTTCAATCCCGTCGACAACGAAGATGTTCTCTACCGGATTGCCGCCGCGCACCAGAACCTCATTGCTCAGATCAGAATTCCATACCACTCCTGGAAGCACTTGCAGATAACGGGAAAAGTCACCATAGGTTCCGGCGGAAGAAAGTATCTCCGCTTGAGAGATGCTTGGTGAGGGAGCCAGTGCCTCATGAATGCTCGCCTCTGTCGCTTTCACTTCTACTGAAGTGACGACCTTGGCAACAGGAGCCGCAGTTGCGGTTACGCTGGAGCCAATATTCACTGCGCCAATACTGAGAGAGGATGATTGCGCTCCGAGAGAAACTATCAGAAAGGATCCCATCAGGAACCCGGTGAAACCGCCCAATATCCAACCAATCGACTTCATTTCTAATGCCTCCCGCAGCGGCCGATGGAAGGGTTATTCCTTTCCAACTTTTACGCTGCGTTAGTGATTTCTATCGGCGGAGTGCGGAGATCGGCAAGTAATTTCTGATCTGTGATTTAATGCGAAACATAAAATTAATTTCTTCTAATCATTTCGAAGATGATCGAGATTCTATACATTAGAATCGTCTGATATACATTCACCATGCAAATTACATTCGTATTATTGTATTGAAATGATACAAGAATACGAACGGCTCCTTCTATGTGGGATTACCGCAAAGGGAAAATCCTCCCGATCCCGATAGCCGTTCGTGGACCGGTTAGAGCTGTGTGCAAGTTTCTTGCGCTACACTGGGCTGAAAACGGAATAATTGGGATTGGCTGTGTTCGTCGCAGCACTGGGAATACCGCATGACCCAATTCTTTTGCGTACTCATTGCAATGCAGACTGTGTAGGCAATCCGGCTGCCCCAGACACTGACTGTCTCCAGATACAACTCTTCAAACGGCGCGCCCACTAGAACTATGCCGAAATGGCCGTCCTCGGGCGGGCGGATGGCGTGATGCCATTCATTGTGCCTGCGCCGCTACCAGCGATTGTGCCGGTGGCGGCGCAGCGAGAGATCCATGAAGGAAAACAGCAATTCAGACAATTCACTTCTTCGCCATGCATCATTCCGCAGACTGGGGAATTTGATCGGTTCAGCATTCCGTCCAAAGCTCTCTGAAGTATTCCAGTGGTTGCTGGCGCGCCCGGATCTCTCGTCTCCGCGAGAGCATCCCACGTCATTGCTTGGTTAGGAAATGTTAATGAAGTATGTATCGAAACGATAAATTATGAAATATCTCCGTTGTGCGCGCGCCGGTAACAGCATGTATCATTTCTGGACAACCCTTGATTTCTATTGGCAGGAGCTTGGAATGGCAAGCCATGCTCGACGACTGAATCCAAGATTGTGATTCCTTTATGCTCGCGTACACCAAGACACGGTTTCATGAGATTCGCATCCGGTTTGAGAATCATCCGCCAACCAGCAGGCTGGACGGATTCATATGGGAGATTTTTCTCTTTGGCTTCAAACAAGGGTGGGCTTGCCTGTTTGGGGTAATACAGTTAAGCCTGCTGTTGCTGACAAAGTGGTTCTGGCCGGCTCACGCGACACTGGCGCGATATGATTTTCTCTTCCTCTCTGCGCTGGCCGTACAGGCCCTGCTACTGATACTGCGCATGGAGACAGTGCGGGAAGCGAAAGTGATTCTGATTTTTCACGTCATCGGCACGGCGATGGAGGTTTTCAAGACCGGCGTCGGTTCGTGGACCTATCCAGAGAGCAGTTTCTTCCGCATCGGCCATGTGCCGCTCTTTTCCGGCTTAATGTATGCGTCGGTAGGCAGTTATCTGGCGCGGACAACGCGCATTGTCGATATGCGCTATACCGGCTTTCCGGCGCGGTGGATAACGATTGTGCTGGCGATCCTGACCTATGTAAATTTCTTCTCGCACCACTTCATCCCTGATATTCGCATCGCTCTCTTTATTTTTGCGGCGGCGGCATTCGGGCGGACCTGGGTCTATTACCGGCCTTATCGCAAACAGCGGCGGATGCCCTTGCTGCTGGGGTTCTGCATGGTGACGTTCTTTATCTGGTGCGCGGAAAACATCGGCACCTTCGCAACGGTGTGGGTTTATCCGAATCAACGGCGGGGCTGGCAGCACGTCGATTACGCGAAGTTTGGCTCGTGGCTGCTGTTGATGATGATCAGCTTCATTCTGGTTTCCCTGGTGCATCCGCCGCGCCCGCCGGAAGAAGACGCAAGCGGAGTTGATCTGACTGATTCGATGATCGCTTGCGAGGATAGAGCGCAGCATGCCAGGTAGCTGGATTCGCTGCTGAAGCCGCTTTGACGAAAGTAGGAGCGCAATTTCTGAATCGAGCAGGTAGGGCGTCTTGGATTCCTCAGATGCAGATCGACCTTGACTTCTCCGCCCTGACTCACTTACTGTTGGCTCAACTCCCGGCAGAGCAGGCTTTCCTTTTTTGGCATGGGCCGCGCCTGCGGACTGGGTTGCCGCTTTTCTTCTACGACTCCCTGGATCACACTAAGCGCTTGAGGCTTGCATAAATCTGCGCCTCTCCGGGAGTGAAGATGACCACCACGCCCCAATTGCCCGTTGCCACCCCGATCTTTGATAGGCCGGTCGGCTATCTGCATCAACCTGCAGAAACGTTGGATGAAGAGCGGCTGGGTTGGCTGGCGCTGGCGCTTACGCCGGGGCTTGGACCGAAGCGGATCAAGGATGCGGTGCGCGAGGCAGGTGCAGCCGCTGTGGTACTGTCGCTGCCGCTGACGGCTCTTGAAGGGCTGCGTTTTCCAGCTCACTCCGCGCAGTTCATCTTTGACGGCAAGGCGCGCGCGGCAGCGGAGGCCGAGTGGGCAAAAGTAGCGGTG
>CAZHKN010000007.1:34336-40690 GCA_964532725.1 uncultured Occallatibacter sp. | reverse complement strand
GGCCTGTCGTACCGGGCGTTGAGTTTGTGCGCTTCAACGACATTGATGACCTGCGCGCGAAATTTTCCAACGAGGTTTGCGCCATTCTCGTCGAGTCAATACAGGGCGAAGGCGGCATTCGTCCGCTGACGCAGGAGTTTTTTGCGGAGGCGCGGGCGCTGGCTGACTCAACCGGCGCGTTGCTCATCGTCGATGAGATTCAATCGGGTATGGGACGCACCGGCAAGTGGTGCGGCTATCAGCACTACGGCATTCAGCCGGATGTGACGACGCTTGCGAAGCCTCTAGCAGGGGGCTTGCCGCTCGGTGCGGTCCTTTGCACGGAGGAGGTTTCCCGCGCCATTCATGCGGGGATGCATGGCACAACGTTTGGTGGTGGTCCGCTGGCTTGTGCGGTGGCGGTCGCGGTTATCGACCACATGGAGCAGGAAAATATTCTTGCTCATGCGACCGAAGTCGGCGATTATTTTCAGTCGCAGCTTCGCTCTCTTGCGTCGCGTCATGAAGCCATCATTGACGTGCGCGGCAAAGGCCTGATGGTCGCAGCGGAACTGGACTCGGCCGATCTTGCCAAATCCGTTGTCGCTGAAATGCTCAAGCGGCGCATTGTGATCAACTGCACCAGCGACACTGTGCTGCGCTTCCTCCCGCCGTACATCATCGAACGCACTCACATAGACGCTGTCATCCAGGCTCTGGATGAGATCTTGACTCAACTTGGCAGCGCGCAGGCAACAACACAGTCCGCCGCTCATGCAGCATCAGGAGGAACCAACCGTGGCTAGCAAAGCAACTACACTTGAACGCCGGGAGATTGCCGTGCCGATTCATCAAGACCCCGATATTCTGAACGCTGCGGCTCGGCTCGGCGGCGAAGACATGTGCTCCATCGCCGATCTATCGAGCGCCGAAGTGCGCGCCATTCTCAAGCTCGGCCACGATGTGAAGCGCAACCCGCGCGATTATCGTCACGCGCTCGATGCCAAGCAGATGGTCTTGATGTTTGAGAAAGCAAGTTTGCGCACGCGCCTGAGTTTTGAGACGGGTATCAACACGCTGGGCGGCAATGCGATTTTTCTTGACCACACCAACTCGCTGCTCGGCGAGCGTGAGTCCGTGGCCGACATCGCGCGCAATGTGGAGCGCTGGGTGGATGTGATTGTGCTGCGCACCTACGCGCATGACACCATTGTGGAGATGGCGGCCAACTCGCGCGTGCCGGTGATCAACGCGCTCTCTGACTTTGAGCATCCCTGTCAGGCGCTGGCGGATTTTATGACTCTCGACGAGCACTTCGGCTCGGTGCAGGGACTCAACTTTACTTACGTCGGTGATGGCAACAACGTTTGCCATTCGCTGATGCTGACCGGCGCGCAACTGGGCGCGAATGTAACGATCGCCACGCCGCGCGGCTACTCGCCGGATATTGAGATCGTCACGCTGGCGCGGGATATGGCGCAGGCGCAGGGCTGCGAGGTGCGCTTGTTGCAAGACCCTCATGCAGCAGTGGAAGGCGCCGATGCAGTCTATACGGATGTCTGCGTCAGCATGGGCCTGGAGCATGAGTCAACCAAACGCGCGCCGATCTTTCGGCCTTTTCAAGTCAACGAAGCATTGATGGCCAAGGCAGCGCCCCATGCGGTATTTATGCACTGCCTGCCCGCGCGACGCAATGCGGAAGTGACGGACGCGGTGCTTGACAGCCCGCAGTCGATTGTCTTTGATCAGGCGGAGAACCGGATGCATGCACAGAAAGCGTTGCTGCTGCTGCTTTTGGGTGGGTTACCGAATTCGGCCAGCTTTCAGTGAATAGGGACTCGGGACTAAGGGACTAGGCGTGTTGTGTTGCTGCCTTGGTCCGGGATCGACGAAGAGGCGCTGTAATGCAAGATCGGTGGTACGGAGACAATCGAGATCTAGTGAAGTGGGGAACCATGCTTGAGCTTGCCCGGCGGTATGAAATCAAGCAAATTCTTCAGGTTTTGTACTATCGTTCAAACACTTGGAATCCAATTGAAATTGATGGAGACTTGGTTCGGATTCCCGTCGAAGTAATCAAACATTTCCGCGACTCAAAATCAATTGTCAAATTGAATTCGTTGGTGCCAATCGAAGTGCTGGATAGAGAAATCTCAAACCGAGATTCCTATCTGCAATATGTAGTTGATGAGCTTCAGAAGAAAAAGACAACTAAGAAAATTGTCTTTCTCGATCCTGACACTGGAATCGAGCCAAATGGGCCAGCAAGCCAGAAGCATGTACTTGAAAATGAACTTGTAGCGATTTGGGACTCATTGCCGAAAGAAGATGTTTTGGTGTTCTACCAGCACCAGCGTCGTATTCCAGATTGGATAAACACTTTGCAAGGTCAATTCGCTAGGACGATACGAAATCAACGTGTCAAACGAGCTACCGCTCCACTAATCGCCCCAGATGTCGTCTTTTTTTATGCGCAAAAAGAGTGAGTTTGTGCGCAATTCAGGCTAGGTGCGGCTTTCCTAGCCCCCAGTCCCTTAGTCCCTAGTCCCTGAAAGAGGTTTCAAAAGCATGTCCGTAATTCTCGAATCGTTGCCCGTTGGCCAAAAGGTTGGCATTGCCTTTTCTGGCGGGCTTGATACTTCCGCCGCGCTGCATTGGATGAAGCGGAAGGGAGCGCTCCCCTACGCCTACACGGCCAACCTTGGCCAGCCCGACGAAACCGACTACGAGGCCATTCCACGCGCTGCGATGGAATATGGCGCGGCCCAGGCTCGTCTCATAGATTGCCGCGCGCAGTTGGTGCGCGAAGGCATTGCCGCGCTGCAATCGGGGGCCTTCCACATCACCACGGCTGGAGTGTATTACTTCAACACTACTCCAATTGGCCGCGCGGTTACCGGCACAATGCTCGTTGCCGCGATGCAGGAGGACGATGTAAACATCTGGGGCGACGGCTCGACCTTCAAAGGCAATGACATTGAGCGCTTTTATCGCTATGGCTTGCTGGTCAATCCCAATCTAAAGGTCTATAAGCCCTGGCTGGACGCGGACTTTATTGACGAGTTGGGTGGGCGGGCGGAGATGTCGGCCTTCATGCAGCAGCATGGCTTTGCCTACAAGATGTCCGCCGAAAAGGCCTACTCCACTGACTCGAACATCCTCGGCGCAACCCACGAAGCAAAGGATCTGGAGCATCTTTCCAGTTCCGTTAAAATTGTCGCTCCCATCATGGGCGTGGCCTCGTGGCGGGACGATGTCGAGATCAAGCGCGAAGAGGTTACGGTGCGCTTTGAAGAGGGCTTTCCGGTTGCTCTGAACGGCAAGCAATTCAGTGACCCGGTCGAGCTGCTACTAGAAGCCAATCGTATTGGCGGACGCCATGGGCTGGGGATGTCGGATCAGATTGAGAATCGCATCATCGAGGCCAAGTCTCGCGGCATCTATGAGGCGCCGGGGCTTGCGTTGTTCTTTATCGCTTACGAGCGGCTGATCACCGGGATTCATAACGAGGACACGATTGAGCAGTATCGCGATCATGGCCGCAAGCTGGGTCGGCTGCTTTACCAGGGCCGCTGGTTCGACTCGCAGGCCATCATGCTGCGCGAATCGGCCCAGCGCTGGGTGGCCAAACCGATCACCGGCGAGGTCACGCTGGAACTGCGGCGCGGCAACGACTACTCAATCCTCAACACCGAGTCGCCCAACCTGACCTTCCATCCTGAGCGCCTTAGCATGGAGAAGACCGAATCCACCTTCTCTCCGCGCGACCGCATCGGCCAGCTCACCATGCGCAATCTCGACATCACGGATACACGAGAGAAGCTGCTGACCTACGCAGCGGCTGGCCTGCTCACCCTCAGCAAAGGCAGTGAGATGCCCAAGTTGAACAGCACCAGCGAAAAGGAATAGCCTGAGGTAGGCTGAAATCAATGTCAAACGAACAACAATCCGGAAAAATGTGGTCTGGCCGCTTTCGCTCGCCGCTGGACCCTGAGTTTGAGGAGTGGCAGCGGTCGATTGTCTTCGACTGGCGGCTCTTGGATGAAGAGATTGCCGCCAGCAAAGCTCATGCGTCGGCTCTTGTAGCGGCAAATATCCTTACGCCAGAGGAAGGGGCGGAGCTTCGCAAGGCGCTCGGCTCGATAGCCGCCGATCATGCGTCGGACGCAGGCAAGGCGCTGGTGCGCCATCATGCGGTTGCCGAAGATATTCATCATTTTGTTGAGTTGACGCTGACCGAGCGGCTTGGTCCGCTGGGGTTGAAGTTGCACACGGGGCGCAGCCGCAATGAGCAGATCGCCACAGACCTGCGCCTCTATGTGCGCAAGCATATCGATCTGGTGATTGAAGGCATCACTGCCTGGGCTTTTTCGCTGGTGGAGCAGGCACGCCGCGCAGGCGAATCTGTAATGCCCAGCTACACGCACATGCAACGTGCTGAGCCTGTGCTGGTGGCGCATTGGCTGCTGGCGTATATTGAGATGCTATTGCGCGATGCCTCGCGCTTGCGAGATTGCGAAAAGCGCATGAACCTTTGCCCGCTTGGCTCTGGAGCTGTGGCTGGAGCGACGCTGACGCTGGATCGCGCCATCGCTGCAATGGAGCTGAGCTTCACTGCTCCGACCGCGAACTCTATTGATGCAACCAGCGACCGGGATTTCATTCTCGAATATCTTCATGCGCTGACCTTTCTCGGTTTGCATGTGAGCAGGTTTGCCGAAGAGATTACGCTCTTCGCAACGGCGGAGTTTGGATTTGTGTTATTGCCTGAAGCCTTTTCAACCGGCTCAAGCGCGATGCCGCAGAAGAAGAATCCTGATCTGACAGAGTTGATCCGCGCCAAGGTGGGCCGCATTCACGGCGCGGCAGAGGCAGTAACGCTGCAACTGAAGGGCCTGCCTCTGGCCTACAACAAAGATATGCAGGAGACGCAGGAACCGCTCTTTCAAGTTGGCTTTGTGGCGCAGATGCTGCATCTGATTGCGCGCTTTACCGCAGCGGTGCAATTCAATCGCGAGCGCATGAACGAAGCCGCGCAGTCCGGCTATCTGAACGCGATGGCGGCGGCTACTTATCTGGTGCATAAGGGGGTTCCCTTCCGCACCGCGCATGAGAAGATCGGCAATGCTGTGCGATTTGCGCTTGAAAAGGGCGTTGAGTTGGATAGCTTGACGCTCGATGAGTTGCACGAGTTTGGCCCGGAATTCGGCGAGGATTTCTATGCCGCCATTACTTTAACGGCTACCCTTGACTGCCATAACGTAATCGGAGGCACAGCGCGCGAACAGGTGCGCCATGCAATTGCTGCAGCCGCTGAACATATCGCCGCGCTGATTCCGGAGGGCCGCCATGTTGGTGCGTAAGGCACTTTTACAAGACGCCTCGAATGTCTACGATCTGGTCAACTCGCTCTCAACCGACGGCACGCTGCTGAAGCGTCCGTTCGCGGAGATCTGCGAGAACATTCGCGACTTTACGGTTGCCGAGTCCGACGGCGGCGTCTTTCTCGGCTGCGGCGCGCTGCACTTCTACGGGCCGCATCTGTGCGAAGTGCGCTCGATTGTGGTGAAGCCCGAGGCCAAGGGCCAGGGCGCGGGCGGGCGCGTTCTTGGCGTGTTGATTGAAGAAGCCGAGTTGCACGGCATTCAATCTGTCTGCCTGTTTACACGCATTCCGGATTTCTTTTTCAAGTATGGCTTCCGCGTTGTTGAAGATAAATCGGAACTGCCGGACAAGATATTCAAAGACTGCCAGAACTGCCCGCGCCTGCACCGCTGCGACGAGGTTGCAATGGTGCGCGGCCGCATTCCTCGCGTCTCGATTCTTGGGCGGCGCCAGGAAGCGCAGCAACTCGTGCGTCTGGCCGGCTAACAATGAGGATCGGTGTTGTCAGCGACACGCATGGACTGCTTCGTCCAGAGGTTGCGCCGGCGCTTGCAGGCGTAGATCAGATTCTGCATCTCGGCGATGTGGGCAAGATTTCGATTCTTGACGAATTGCAGAAGATTGCCCCGGTCACCGCGATTCGCGGCAACATTGACCGCGACGGAGCCTGCTCCAAGCTGCCGGAGACAGAGGTGCTTCTGATCGAGGGACGTTATGTTTATATGCTCCACGATCTGAACACGCTGCATCTGGACCCCGCCGCTGCGACATTTGCCGCCGTGCTTTCCGGGCACACGCATCGCGCTGCAATCGGCTGGAAGAAGGGCGTGCTGTACTTCAATCCTGGATCGTGCGGGCCTAGGCGTTTCGAGTTGCAGCCGACGGTGGGGTTGCTGACGATTGGAGCGGATGGAAAGCCGGATGCAGCAGTCATTCCGTTAGATTGCAAATGAAACTGTCCTATCCCCTCATGCGCGGATTTGCCCAGCG
>CAZHKN010000007.1:0-34326 GCA_964532725.1 uncultured Occallatibacter sp. | reverse complement strand
CGAACAATCTGGCCGTCCTTGCTACGAAGTCCCGGATTTGCCCAGCGATAGAGAACATCCGTAAGCAGATTTACCAACACATACGTCAAGCCAATCGACAACAGACAACCTTGCACCAGCGCGTAATCGCGGTTGGAGATGGCGTCGACCGTGAGCCTTCCGAGGCCAGGCCAACTGAATATCTTTTCCGTCACAATTGCCCCGGCCAGCAATGCGCCGAATTGCAAACCGACGACGGTAATGATTGGCACCAATGCATTGGGCAGCGCGTGGCAGCAAACGACGGCAAATTCGCTCAAGCCCTTGGCGCGGGCGGTGCGGATGTAGTCCTGACCCAGCTCTTCCAGCATTGCCGTGCGCACCATGCGGGTGAGAATCGCCGCCAGAGAAGCGCCCATCGCCAGCGAGGGAAGAATCAGATAAGGCCATTCGATGGAGTTGTTGCCGGCAGAGTTTGCGCCGGAGACCGGAAGCCAGCCGAGCGAGATTGAAAAGACCAGAATTAATAATGGACCAAGCGCAAGGCCGGGAACGGAAAGCCCGAAGAGACTGACCACTGAGAGCGCTTGATCTGTGAAGCGTCCGCGATTTACAGCGGCCAGCAAGCCGGCGGGCAGAGCAAGCGCGAGTCCAAAGCCGAGTGCCGCTAGCGTGAGCGCCAGCGTGTACGGGTAGCGCGCCGCGATGAGATGCGCGACGGAATCGCGCAGGCGGATTGATTCGCCCAGATCGCCGTGGAAAACGCCGTTCCAATAGACCAGATACTGCGTATGAAGAGGCAGATCGAAGTGATATTGATGGCGCAGCGTAGCCTTGTCCGCGGGTGACGCTCCCTCGCCCAGCATCTGGTCAATCGGATCGCCGGGCACCAGATGAATGAGCAAAAAGACCAGCGAAACCACCAGCCAGACGACTGGCAGGGTAAGCGCAAGGCGAGTGAGGATCTGCTTCATGGGCTGCTATTAAAGATAAATCAGGAAGCGTGCGTGGCGTGCGGGTTGATGATCGTGGCGCAAGAGCCATCGCATGGTTGCTCCCGAATGCCTTAAAATCAGCACTGGACAAGCATATGATCAAGCTCTTTGGCCGTGGTAAGGCTGCGGCACTGGACGCTGCAAAAGACAACCCGGAAGCAGCAACCGAGGCTGAAGCGCCGAAAGCGGGTCTCTTCGAGCGCATGAAGCAGGCTGCGACGCGCACGCGCGATTCGCTGGGAAGCAAGATTGAAGGCCTGGTTGCATTGACCCGGACGGTGGACGAATCCACTCTGGAAGATCTGGAAGCTGTTCTCTTGTCCAGCGATCTCGGTGTGCAGACCACGGCTACGATACTGGACGCGTTGCGCGACCGGGCGAAGAGACAGGCGATTGATGGAGGCGAAGAGCTGCGGTCATTGCTCAAAGAGCAATTGCGTTCGATTCTGGAAGCGCCCCGGCTACCGATTCCCTGCCCCGAGAACCCGCCGAAGGTTACATTTCTAGTGGGCGTTAATGGCGCGGGAAAAACGACCACCAGCGGCAAGCTGGCTGCGTGGTACCGCGCGCAGGATCAGACGGTGCTGTTGTGCGCGGCGGATACATTTCGTGCGGCGGCGATTGAGCAATTGGAGGTCTGGGCAGGGCGCTCGGGCGTGGAGATGATCAAGACCCGCCAGGGCGGCGATCCGGCTGCTGTGTTGTATGATGCAGCCGCAGCGGCTAAGGCGCGTAACATTGGCGAGTTGATCGTAGACACAGCGGGTCGGCTGCACACGAAGACAGGCCTGATGGATGAACTGGACAAGATGCGGCGCACAGCGGCCAAGCTGATTCCCGGAGCGCCACACGAGGTGCTGCTGGTGATGGATGCGACAACCGGACAGAATGGATTGCAACAGGCACGACAGTTTACTCAGTCCGCGGGAGTTACCGGCATCGTCCTGACCAAGTTGGACGGCACGGCGAAGGGCGGCATCGCAGTCGCGATTGCCAGCGAACTCAACTTGCCGGTGCGCTTTGTGGGCGTGGGCGAACAGATGAGCGACCTGCTGGAGTTCTCGCCGGGGGCGTTTCTGGATTCGTTGCTGGGATGACGATGAATGAGTTGGAAATAGACCGGCATTGGATGCAACGCGCACTGGAACTGGCGCGACGCGGCGTTGCGGTCAGTTCGCCCAACCCGGCTGTGGGTTGCGTCATTCTGGACTGCGCCGGGCAGGTTGCGGGCGAAGGCTGGCATGAGTACGACTTGCTGGATCATGCCGAAGCAGTTGCGCTGAGGGTTGCCAAACAACACGCAGGCGATCGGCTCAAAGGCGGTACAGCTTACGTGACGCTGGAGCCGTGCAACCATACTGGACGTACTCCGCCTTGCACCGAGGCGCTGATCAGCGCAGAGTTGAAGCGCGTCGTCGCGGCTACCGTTGATCCCAATCCGAAGGTTGCCGGCCATGGATTAGAGGCGCTACGCGCGGCGGGCATTGAAACATCCGTGGGTGTTTGCGAAGCCGAAGCGCGGCGGCTCAATGAGGGCTTTGCCCGCTGGTGCCAGCATGGCCGTCCGCTGGTGCTGATGAAAGTGGCGATGACGCTGGACGGCCGGATTGCGCCGCCGCCGGGAGCGCAGAAACCTGGTCAGACGTACTGGATCACCAATGAGGCTTCGCGGAAGTCCGTGCAGACTCTGCGTTGGCAGGCGGACGCAGCGCTGACCGGCGTGGACACCATACTGGCCGATGACCCTCTGTTTACCGACCGCAGCGGATTGCGCCGCCGCCGGCCGCTGCTGCGCGTGGTACTGGATTCAGCGCTGCGCATTCCCCTGGGAGCGAAGATCGTCTCGACGGCGCAGAACGATCTGGCCGTCTTCACTGTTTCAACAAATCAGGCACGGATTGAGGAGTTGCGTACGCGAGGTGTGCGCGTAGAGGCTTTGCCTGCCGATGCGGGTCGAGTGCCGCTAGGAAAAGTGTTGGACAAACTCGGCGCGGAAGGGATTTTGACGCTGCTTACGGAGACAGGCACGCGGCTGAACACGTCGCTATTAGAAGCGGGGTTGGTGGATCGTGTACATCTCTATGTTTCTCCGCAGATTATGGGTTCGGATGCCGTTCCGGCGTTTCGCGGAATGCCTCAGGCTATCCAGATGGCCGAGGTTGAGGTCGATCGATACGGGAATGATCTGGGGCTGACTTCGCTGCTCAGGAATCCGTGGCCGTAAGACAGGGGTTAGAGATTCGGGAGCCTCTGATCAAGCCGTTCTTTTTTTAAAACATCCCGCAGGGGTTAAAGCCCGCGATTTTCTTGCTCCTTATCGGCACGGCTGAGGCCGTGCCCTTTCAAAGCAGCTACTTATTCAGAGGTTCCTTAGGGGTTAGGAATCGGTAAAAACAATTGTAATTTCAGCGCTATTCCCTGCCCTTTTTCCGGATCTCGATGTTGAGGCGCTTGATTTTTTGGTTGAGTGTGGAGAGCGGAATGCGGAACTGCTCGGCGGCGTCGGTCTGGTTGCCGTTGCAGCGTTCCAGTTTCTCGACGATGATGCGGCGCTCAATGTCTTCGAGGATGTCGAAGAGCGAAGCGTTGGGATTGTGCTCGAGGAGCGCATCTTGAAAGCTGCGGCCGGTGATCTGGCCGGGGAGCAGATCAGAGCCGATGATGGGTCCGCTGGAAAGCACGACGCCGCGTTCGATGGCATTTTCCAGTTCGCGAACATTGCCGGGCCATTCGTAATCCATCAACGCGCGCAAGGCGTCGTTTGAAAGCTTGCGCAGGCCGAGTCCGTTCTCGGTGGAATAAAAGTCGAGAAAGTGCTGAGCGAGCAGCGGGATGTCTTCGCGGCGAGCACGCAGCGGGGGCAGATCGACGCTGATGACATTGAGCCGGTAAAAGAGATCTTCGCGGAACTGGCCGTCGCGCACGGCCTGGCGGAGATCGATGTTAGTGGCGGCGATGATGCGCACGTCTACCTGTATCTCCTGAATGCCGCCGAGGTGCATGAAGCGGCGGTCTTGCAGGACGCGCAGGATTTTGGCTTGGGTGTCCATACCCATCGTGGCGATTTCGTCGAGGAAAAGCGTGCCTCCGTTGGCGACTTCGAAGAGACCTTTCTTCGAAGCAACCGCCGAAGTGAACGCTCCTTTGACGTGGCCGAAGAGTGTGGACTCAAGCAGTTCCGAGGGCATTGCGCCGGTGTTGATGGGGACGAAAGGCTTGTCTTTGCGCGGCGAGTTGGCGTGAATGGCTTTGGCGATGAGTTCCTTGCCGGTGCCGCTCTCGCCTTGAATCAGCACAGTAGAGCGGCTGGGCGCGACTTGCGCTACGAGGTCGAAGACCCGCAGCATGGGTTCGCTTTTGCCCACGATGTTGGCGAAGTTATAACGCTGCTTGAGGGTGCGCTTGAGCTGTAGATTTTCTTCCTCGGCGCGATGGCGGGCGACAGCGGAGCGAATATCGGCCAACAGCTTTTCGTTGTCCCAGGGTTTCTGAACGAAGTTCTCCGCGCCGGCGCGGATGGCCTCGACGACGTTATCGACAGTGCCGTAAGCGGTAAGCATGATGACGGGAAGATCGGGCTGGCGCTCCTTGATCTGCGGCAGCAGCTCCAGGCCGCTCTGGCCAGGCAGCGCCAGGTCGAGCAGCACCATGTCGAAGTTTTCCAGATCGAGGATGCGCAGCCCTTCCTCGCCATCGACGGCCATGCGCACGGAGTAGCCTTCAAAGGTGAGCAGTACTTCCAGCGATTCGCGGATGCCCGCCTCGTCGTCAATGACAAGTATGGTGGCGCCCATCGCGGCGCTGGCATTGGCGGGGAGGTTTAAGGGCATTTCAACTTCAGGCATTAACAGTATTCCTCAGCAAGGGGAACTCAAGATGAAAGGTCGTGCCGGCGCCCACAGCGCTCTCGACGCGGATTTTGCCGGCGTGTTCTTGAATGATTCCGTAGGACACGGAGAGTCCCAGTCCAGTGCCGCGACGGTCGCCGGGTTTCGGCGTTGTCTTGGTTGTAAAAAATGGGTCGTAGATGCGCTTGAGATTTTCTGGCGCGATGCCTGAACCGGAGTCGGAGATTGAGGCCTCGACATGACCATTGGCCAGCGTGGCCACGCGCAAATGGCCTCCGGCTGGCATGGCATCCTTGGCGTTGAGTAGCAGATTGAGAAAGACCTGTTGCAGCTTGCCGGGGTTGCCGTGAATGGTGGGCAGGTTTTCGGCGAGATCAAGATCGACAGTGATCTGCGCGGTCTTTAGCTGGTGTTCGAGCAGCGAGAGCGTCTCGCGAATCACCTGATTCAGGCTGGTCTCGCGAAATTCAGTCGTGGAAGTGCGCGAAAAATTCAGCAGCCCATTGGCAATCTCGGCGGCGCGGAAACTCTGCTGCGTGATCTTATCGAGCACCGGACCGAGCTTGGCATCGCCCTTCATCTGCTTGGAGAGCATTTGCGCGTAGGAAGAGATTACCGCCAGTGGCGTGTTGATTTCGTGCGCCACGCCGGCGGCGAGGAGGCCGATGGAGCTGAGCTTGTCGGCTTGCGCGAGTTGGGCCTCGAGAGAGACGCGCTCGGTGATGTCGTCGACCAGAATGATGCGGCCTACAGAGACAAAATCTCGCGAGAGCAGCGGGGCAACCGCAATGTTGGCTGTGCGCTGTTCTCCGGCGCGCGTGGTCAAGCGGAATTTGTACAAATGATGTACGCCGGGCTGGTTGCGGAAACTGTCCAGCGCTTCAATGAACTCGACAGGGAAAACAGTACGAAGCACCTGACCGATGGCTTCGGAGCGGCTGAAGGCGTACATAGCCTCCATCTGCGCGTTCCAGCTTTCGATGCGGTCATTCAGATCGACAGCGAGAATGCCGACGTTGATGGATTCGACGATGTTCTCGTTGAATTCCTTGAGCCGTTCGAACTCGCCGATCTTCTCTTCGAGGCGTTTATAGAGGCTGGCGTTTTGCAGAGCGATGCCGATGTAGCTGGCGAGGGATTCGAGCAGTTCTACATCTTCGCTGGAGAGAAAATCGCCGCCGATGGTGCGGCCCAGGCCAATAACAGCGATGGTGCGCGTGGTTGCTCCATCTTGGACCCGACACGGCAAATAGTAGTTCAGGTCCAGCAGCCCGGCGGTGTGCTGTTCATCCTCAGGGAGGTGCAAGGCCTGCTGGGCATTTTCGAGAAAGATGTGCGAGTGGTCTTCGGCCTGACGATCGAAGTCCAGAAAGCCCAGCGCGAGATATTTCCTGGCGGCTGTGGCCTCGACAGGCAAGCCATGCGAAGCAGCTAAACGGAGCTGCCCCGGCTGCTCGGCGAGGAAGACTGCGACGCGGGCGACCAGGAGCGTACGCGGCAGACGCTCAACAATGGAATCCAATAGCGCGTCCAGATTTGTCTCGGAACTGAGGCCGCGGCCAAACTCGACCAGCGCCTTGCGATAGTCGTAGCGATGGCGGTCGAAGGCCTTGTCGACCCAGCCCTGAATCCTGCGTTTGAGAGGGTCGATAATCGCTGCCGTAACCAGAATTGCGAGCACCAGGCTTGCCTCGCGAACCGACTCTGGCATCTGGGTATGAACCACTTCGGCAGTCAGAGCGATAACCCCGAAGTATGCGCCGACCAATAGGCCCGTGGCCAGCGTGTAGGCCACGCCGCGCTTGAAGATCAGATCGGTATCCATTAGCCGGTAGCGGACAATGGCCCAACTGAAGGTCAGCGGAAGAAAGATGATGGAAAACTCAGCCAGTTTCGTGACCCAGTCGTTCATGGGCCGATCAAAGAGAAACGGAAGAGCGTAGAGCAGCGTGAATGGAACGAAGGCTAATGCAGCGCCGCGGGTGAGCCACTTCAACTGCTGGCGAAGCAACGGCGTTCCGGCCTGTCTGTAGCTGCGCAGAAAGAGCAGTGCGGCCAGCACATAGAAGAATGCTTCGTAGCCGACTCCTGCTTGCTCCAGGCGATGCTTAAGAAGCCCGGTTGCCTGCCACTGATTGATGGCCATCAGCCACAGGCCGAGCAGCACTGCTCCCGGAGTGTAGATCAGCGCGACCAGCCAGCGGCGTCCCGCGCTCCTCAGCCGCTCTTCAGGGAAACTGAGGGCAAAATGCACGAGCAGCGCCGGTTGCAATGAGTCCGCGACGAGGTTGGTCCAGAAAACGGTCCAGTCCAGACCATCGAGCTTGGCGGTATATTTCAACGCGTAAAGCGCAAACGAAACCAGGCAGAAGATGTAGAAGTGCGTGGCGCGCAAGGCCGACCAACGCCGGAAGAGCACATAAATGCCGATGGCCAGATAGATCAGCCCGATAACACGCAGACCCTGGGCGCGGCTGCGGTCTAACGGCTCAGGAATCACCACTACGGGCGGGTATAACTGGATGCCGTCGCGGGTGATGGAATAGACGGCCTTGCCGTACGGTCCGGTGCAATAGAGGACTCGCTCTAGGTCGGAAAGGTGTTCAACTGTCCTTGCGCAATCCTCTTTTGGGGTTACTGCCGCGGAAAGCTTTGATTGACTGGCAGAGTTCTTCGATGCAGTCTTGCCCTGCTGCGCCGGCTCTGTATCGGGGAGTGGCTTATCCGCATCCAGCATTTCACTGGAATCGAGATCTGAAGGCCGAGCTGCGGCAACAGGCTGCACCGCGACACGAGTCAGAAGATCGTGAACCCGGATGCCGGCGCGCTGGGCGGGGCTGTTGTGGAGAACCTTAACCGCCTCTAACCCGCCCGCTGTTTCGCGCCAATCAACTCCGTCATTTACCTGCTGAAACTTCCCCTCTTGGCGAAAGTTCAGAATTGCCAGCAGGAAAAGCCCGGCAGTCGCCAGGAAGAGCATCGTCGCTTGAAAGCGGTTGAACAGGCCAGTCGCCATCGGAAACTCTTACATCCACAAAAGAGAATGCACGTTCGTTGCCATGCCGAGGCGGTCTGCCTGCATCAGCAATACATGGGGGCAATTAATTGAGAATACGTTTGATATGGACGACCAGTTCAAAAAAATGTTATCTCAGCGACACCCCTGATAATCAAAACAATCCAACAAAATGGATTCTATCTCCTGAAATCAATATCTGCCTATGTAAAACAGTAAGCAACTTGATCAATGCTGGAGTACGTGCAGCCTCACCGAGTGTTCGGTCTCAAAGCTGTCCGTAGGTCGCTTTCGGTCCATGTTTGCGCTGGTAGTGCAACTCGCCAACGTAGGATGGAAGGCCGGCTTCGGGCGCGCCCAGTAGGACGCTGCGGAAGGCCATGCGGGCGATGTATTCGAGCACATCCGCGTGATCGACGGCTTGGGTAACCGATTTTCCCCATGCAAAAGGAGCATGGCCGGCCGCAAGAACCCCAGGAACTGCAATCGGGTTGATTCCGCCCAGTGCAAAACGGCGCACGATGGCGACGCCGGTATTGCGCTCATAACCGTTGGCTACCTCATCGGCGGTAAGGGCTTCCGTGACCGGAATCGGCCCGTGGAAGTAGTCGGCATGGGTGGTTCCCAGGCAGGGGATGGGGCGGCAGGCCTGCGCCCAGGAGGTTGCAAATTCTGAATGGGTGTGGACTACGCCGCCGATCATGGGGAACTCGCGGTAAAGCAGGATGTGCGTTTCCAGATCGCTCGACGGGCGCAGTGCGCCTTCTACAATCTTGCCATCCAGGGAAGTGATCACCAGGTCTTCGGGAGTGAGTTTGGCATAGTCTACCCCGCTGGGCTTGATGACGACCAGCGGTTCAGCGCCGGTGCGATCAATGCCGCTGGCGTTTCCCCAGGTGTGCGGAGCAAGGCCGCGCCGGGCAATCTCACGGTTGGCGAACAGGACTTCTTCACGGAGAGAGGCAAGCAGCATTTTCGTGTCCTTGCGCCGCTTTGAGCTGATGGAGCCGAACGGCATTTGTATCGAGATAGCGTTTACCGAAAGTTTATCACCCCATCCATGAGCCTTGTTTCTCCTTATGAATTTGTTGCTGCGCGTATACGTACAAAGCCCTGCCCACAGCAAAATGATCGCAGGGGCAGGGCTTTTGTCTGCATGATTTTAAGCGTCTGTTCATCAGGCGGCGTTTAGTGGACCATGTTGATGGTTTCCTGGGTCACGGTATCGAATGTGGTCACCGATTTGGAGTTGGCCTCAAAGGCGCGCTGGGCGATGATCAGGTCGGAGAACTCAGCGGAGATATTTACATTGGAGCCTTCCAAAGTTCCACCTTGAACGGAACCGAGGCCGGAGGTTCCCGATGCCGCGATGGCGGCAGAACCCGAGGCCAGCGTTGTCCCATAGTCGCCATCGCCCAATAGCTGCAACCCCTGGAGATTCTGGACGTTGGCCAGCGCCAGTTGTCCAACTGCGACTGTTTGACCATTGGAAAATTGCACATTGACGGTGCCATTGTCCGTGATGCTGATTCCCTGCTCCTGGCCCGTCTGATAGCCGTTCTGCGAGGAAGCGGGCACGGCCGAGGCGGAGTCGGTTTGCGTGATGCTGGGGCTTTGGCCGTTGGAACCCATCAGATTCCATCCGATGGCCAGATTTGCCGCGCCGTCTTTGAGTCCTGTAAAGGCCAGCGGGATGCTGGAAACATCGCCGACGGCCGTGCCGACGGGAGTTGCCGGACCAGCGCCTTGCGCAACAGTAGAGAGGTTTCCATTGGCGTTAAAAACCATTGTGCCGGTCACCGGAGTTGAGATGCCGGAGGTAAAGTCGGCGGCGGGCAGGGCGACGGAATAGCTCCAGGTGTTTGTCGCGGTTTGTGTGTAGGTAACCGTGGCGACGTGCGGCGCGCCGAGTGAGTCGTAGACTGTGATCTGCGCTGGGAATGCTCCGCCGGTGGCCGTGGTCGAATCCAGGTTGGCGGTCATGTTCAGGGTGGTAGTAGCCGATGGCGCCTGGCTGGTGGGAATGTTGATGGCCGTAATCGGGGAGTTGGTGTTCACCACTCCGTTGACCGCCGGATAGCCCATCACTTGCTGTCCGCTGTCGGTAATCAGGTTGTTGCTGCTATTCAGCGTGAAGATGCCGTCGCGGGTGTACTCGTTGGTCGCGCTGCCGGGGTTGTTGACCACGAAAAATCCGTTGCCGTTCAACGCTACATCGGTGGCCACGCCGGTGGTCTCAAAGGAACCCTGACCGAAGTTTGTTTCGTTCGAGGCGACCTGCACGCCGGCGCCGAGCTGGATTTCGTCTCCTGATCCCTGCTGGCCGATCTGCTGATAGAAGAGGTCGGCAAAGTTGGTGGTTTGCGCCTTGAAGCCTGTAGTGTTCATGTTGGCCAGATCGTTGGCGATGGTGTTGAGGGCTGTGGAGTCTGACTCAAGCCCGGTCAGCGGAATAAAGAAACTTGCCATGGTGATTCTCCTCTTGGTTTCGTCAAAGGTTGCGCAGGCCTGGACGGCCAGCAGTGGAGAAAGTTACCGCGGGAACGATTTCCCGTGGCCGAGGGATTGGTTGTGCGGCTTGCCGCTCAAAGCCTGCGCCACTTGAAGAGAGGCTGGAGTGGCCGAGGGGATGCCGATATTGCCGGAGGTTGTCGCCGGCGGGGAGGGATTCGCGCCCCAGCTTCCGCCCGGTCCGGCGCCGGGCTTGGCCAGCGAGGGTCCTGCGGTGGCAGAGCCTGATTGCGCCTGAGAAAGCGCATTGGCGGCCGCGCGGGTTGCCGACCCGGCAGTAGCTGCGGAAGCTGGCGTGGCTGTTGACGAGTTCGAGGAGGGCTGGCTGCTGGCCGTACCCAGCACTGTCTGCAGATTCTGATTGATGTCAATCAACTGCTCCAGGCTATTGACCTGCACCAACTGGTTGATGTACTCGTTGGGGTCGGTATCCGCGGTCGGGTCCTGATTCTGCATCTCAGTGACCAATAGCGTCAGAAAATCATTGGCGGAGATCGTGGACGAGTCCGTGGAAGAAGAAGAGGAAGAACTTGAATTGTCCGCTGGTGACGCAGTTGCCGCTGACGTAGCCGTTGCGCTCGCGAGCGGAGACCCGGAGAGCTTGCCTCCCGTCAATTGGCTCAACTGACCCAGCGGTCCCGCCGCCGCATGATGCGAATTCCAAATCCCTGCCGCTGCTGCCATGCTGCCTCCTGTTTCTTTTTCCTGCTCAATTCGTTCCATCAAGCTCATAAGTGTTCAGTCTCGACCCGCCCCGAAACTTCAGCCTGAATTTCCGCTCAGGCAATGACCGAAATGTGGGCTTCACTGGTGAGATCCGCGGTTGGCAATAGTTCCGGCAATACTCCGGTTTGTAAGGAAACCGCAGTCGAAACTCGCTGAGTGTCTGTAACCGGCTCTACCGGAAAGCTGGAATCGGAATCGCTTCGCTGTCCGTAGCCGCCGCCGGAATCCTGGCTTGCGCCTTGCTGCGTTCCCTCACGCGTACCCTGATTCATGCCAGCCTCCGTGCCCCAGGATGAAGAACGGCTCTCTGGCTCACCGACGGTCAGCGACTGCACCGGCGAATGGCGGCTGTCGAGATAGGCGTTCAATCCATCCAGATGACTGCTCAGCGCTGAGGCGGCCTCGCTTGAGCCGGGCACCAATGTAGCGTGAATTGCTCCTCCTGCCTGATCGGCCCGCACGCTGACCCAGCCCAGATTCGGATCATTGAATCCTGCTTCCGCCTGGTTGCTGCCGGCATGAACCCAGGTCGCAGGCGCGCCGGCTGGCTCTGCATCGAGCGCCGCAAAGGTCTCCCGGCTTTCTGCGTGTGGAATCGCTGCTGCGCCTGCGGTGTTCAAGGCCGGCCCTGTGGGGCTTACTGCTCCTCGCATGCCGGCTGAATCGAGGGCAGGCTGAGCAATCGATGCGGGCGCGGGGTGAGCAATTGCCTGCGCTGAAGATTGCTGCGCGGTATGTTGCGAAGCCGCTCCCGAGGGGAGGATGGTTTGAGCGCCGGCGTGGGCCAGAGCATCCTGCTCGGCATGATTGTCCGGAGTTGCCTGAGTCTGTACGCTGCTTTTTGCCGACGATGGAGCCGTCGCCTGCACGCCGCTGGAAGATGCTGTTCGGTTCACAGCGTTTGCGGTGTTGCCGGAGGAGCTTTGCTTGTCTCCACGCAGGGGAGGGGCCACGGGTTTTGCCTGCGCAATCGAAACCACAGCCGGTTCCATATTGACCTGCGACTGCACTGCTGGGATTGCTGCCTCGGGCAGAGAGCCTGGAACCAGATTGTCTATCTTGCCGGGAGGGATTGTTGCCGCCGTGACGTTGGTTTGAAGTGAACCGATTGTTGGCCGGAGATCTCTGGTAACTGCCGCAGGGGAGGCGGTTACGCGCGGTAGTGGTTGGGAATCGACTCCGCCTGGGCGTATCTCTTTGACTGGCTCAGCGGCCGGTTTGAATGCCTGACTTGAATTTATTGGTGTATCTGATTTTCGTTGTTGATCTTGTATTCCCTGGCCGGGAGAGCCTGACTGAGAATTCTGCACCGCCGGCGACAGTTTTTTGTCAGACATCACAACGGACGGAGTAGCAGCGGGCTGAGCTGTCAACCGTGCCCCAGTCGCGAGAGATGCCGTCGACAAGGCGTCAGGCGCTGGCTGCCCGACAGGCTCTGCCGGTTCCCTCTCTTCCAAGGTCGAAGCTGCAAGCGGCGGCGCGGAGGTACGGATAGAATTCGGGGGCACCGGAGAGTGTACGGGAGAGACTTCGATCTTCGCTCTGGACGCGAACGGTTCCGATCCTGCAATCTGATCGCCCGGAATAGCTTTCGAGTAGAGAGTGGCAGGCGTGTCTCTACCGGAAGCTGACGGCGGTCCATCGATGAAAGAAACCGAACCGGCCGCTCCCGGCTTCCAACTGCTGGAGGGATTGGCTGGCTCCATCTCTGCGTCATCGTTCAAGCCCACGCTTGAAACCTGAGAAAACGAGAGGCCGGGGGCAATGACCTTCTGACCAGGCGAATTCGTGAAGGTGGGCGCGGCAACGGCTATACCGGCTTTACCGGCGCCGCGCTCGTTCAATTGCGGGCTATCGGTGAGCGATAGACTGGCGGAGGGAGTGGCTGAAAATGCTGGAAGGACGGGAAGATCCAATGCCTGAGGCTGCTGTGCTGCGATCGAGGCAACCCGTTGCATTGCAGACAGATTTTGAACTGGAGCCGCTGAAATACTCCCACTCTCCCCGCTTGCGCTCAGGCTTGAATGCAGGGTTGCCGGTTTCTTCTCCCGGGCAACCGCCGTCGCGTCAGAAGACGGATCGCTGGAAAACTTTCGTCCAGCCGCTCTCATCCGCTCCGGCTGTGAAGCCGTGGACCAAGGGGCACTACTGGCAGCTTTCTGGATCGTCGCCTGCAAAGCGGAGGGCGCGGCGCTGGATCTTTTCGCCGCAGGTGAGTCGCTTGGGGCGGCTGCCGGGGCAACCGGTCCTTTGATGGCAGCGTTTGTGCCCGTGGTGGAATTGACGCTGAGTCCGGGCTTTGAAACCGAGACTGCGCCTGCATCCGTTCCGGCACGCAGGTCCGCGTTCAACGCGTCAAGATTCAATGCGTCAAGGAGTGGTTGCAGTCCAGAGCGGAAGCTGGCCGGGGATCCTCCGGTAGAACGATTAAAAGCCGAAAGGGCAGGGTCCATGCCGCCTGCGTTCGCGGCCAACAGCGCCTTTCCTGCCAGGCTTCGTCCTGACCCGGCGCTGCCAACTCCACCTCCGGTAGAGGCCCCTCCCGGTACGATTTCGATGCTAGCGGCAACAGTCATGCGGGAGGATGGAGCAGATGAAAGGCCAAAGCAAGGGGCGGAGGGGTTAGAGCAATGTCAGGAAAATGACTGGATTTTCCCAATATTGGCCCGTGGAATGACTGTTGGGTGGATTTTTTCTCAAGATTAGAGAGGCTTCGCCTTGGAAGAGTGCCCCTCGGCGGTGTTGGAAGGAGGCGCGACCGGCCGCGCGGCGATCCGTTCCGCGACCAGCGCCGCGTGATGCTTTCGCCCGCCGAACCAGGCGTCGAGATTTTGCTGGCCGCGTCTTCCCTCTTCAACGGCTTCGCGGGACTCGGACTCCTCGATCAGTGTCTCGACCTGGCGGCGCTCGATGCGCTTCTCCAGAAACTCCTCGCGTCGTTCTTCGACTACCTCTTCACTCTCCGCAATGCGTGGGGAAAGCGCCTTGAGATGGCGCTTGGAGGCTCGGCTTTCTTCCAGTCCAGCCAGCCGGTCGGGCAGGTTCCCGCTGCGGGCGCTCGCGGTGACCAAAGCCCGTCCTTGCCGGTCCCGCTCCCCGGCGGCGGCCAGAGCCGTTTCGAGCCGGAGCAACTCCTGTTGAGCGGATTCGAGGGCCAGCCGGCGCTGTTCTTCCTCGATCTCCCGCACCCGCAACAAGCGGGAGAGCGACCGCGAAATGGGCATCGTTCAAATCTCCGCCGCCAGGGCAGCCAGCCGGTTCAGGCAATCGCCGAAGCGCATCCGCTCCGTCGCATCCTGGGTCAGAAATCCGCGCCAGGCGGAACGCGCATTCAAGGCGCGGTCCAGATCCTCGTCGGCGCCGGGTTTGTAAGCTCCAATGCGGACCAGATCTTCTGAGCGGGCGTAGACGGCCATCAGCCGGCGCACCAGAGAGGCCTGGTCGCGATGCCCGGCCTCGGCCACGGCCGGCATCAGGCGGCTGATGGAATCGAGAATCTGGATGGGCGGATACCAGCCTTCGGAGGCCAGCGCGCGGGAGAGTACGATGTGGCCGTCGAGCAGCGCGCGCACCGCGTCGACGAGCGGATCCTGCTGGTCGTCCCCCTCCATAAGAACGGTGTAGAAAGCGGTGATCGATCCGGAGCGGAAGTTCCCGGTCCGCTCAATCAGCCGGGCCAGCCGGGAAAAGACGGAGGGGGTATAACCCTTGTTGGTTGGAGGCTCACCGGCGGCGAGGCCGATTTCTCGGGCGGCCATGGCTAACCGGGTGAGCGAGTCGAGCACCAGCAGTACATGCTTGCCCTGGGCGGCGAAGAACTCGGCTACGGTGGTGGCGGCCAGCGCGGCCCTCATGCGCATCAGGGGCGACTGGTCGGAGGTGGAGACGACGACAACCGACCGCGCCCGGCCCTCGGCGCCCAACGAGTCTTCGAGGAACTCGCCCACCTCGCGGCCCCGCTCTCCGACTAGCCCGACGACGGTGATGTCGGCCTCTGTGTTGCGCGTCATCATGCCGATCAGCGTGCTTTTTCCCACTCCGGAGCCACCGAAGATGCCCACGCGCTGGCCGCGGCCTACGGTCAGCAGGCCGTCGATCGCGCGAATCCCGGTGCCCAGCGGCGTACGAATCGATTCGCGTTCGAGAGGGGCGCGCACCAGGCCATCCAGAGGCAGCGCGGCCGAGCAGCGCGGGGAGGGCCGGGAGTCGAGCGGCTCACCGAGCGCATTCAATACCCGGCCCATCAGAGCCGGGCCTACTTCGAACTCCGGCCTGCGGCCCAGCGACTCGACCGCATCCCCATAGCGGATGCCCTCGGTATTCTCCACCGGCATCGTCAGCACATTGGCGCCGCGGAATCCAATCACCTCGGCGAGATGAACTCCGCCCTGCTGGTCGCGAATCTCGCAGACTTCTCCAACCGAGGCCAACGGGCCGGCGGACTCGATGGTCTGCCCGACCGACTCCAGCACCTGCCCCTGCCAGCGCCAGGGCTGGCCGCGGCGCAGCTTCGCGACGTAGGAATCGAGCAAAGCGGTCACGACCGTGCCCCGGCCAACTGCTCGGCTTGCTCTTCTGTGTGGGATGCCGGACTCGCTCCCGGTTGCGGCTTTGGCGGCGGACTGGATGCGGCGCCGTTTGTCCCCACCGGGGCAGCGTGAACCGCCGGCTCCGGCTTTCTAAGCGTGGCTGGCGGGCCAACCCGGTCAAAGAACCCGCGCTCGATCTCCGCCAGTTGCGCACGGATTCCCAGGTCCACCGAACCCAGCTGCGCCTCCATCCGGCAATCGCCCAGCCGCATTCCCTCCCCGGCGACAACGGTTGGCTTGAGGGCCAGCTTGGGCATGGTGGCAATCGCCTCTTCCCAAAGGTCGAGTTCGAGCGGCGGCACCTTGAGCGTAACCTGGGTCGAGCCGGAGAGCTGTCCCAGAGCCACGCGCACCGCTCCTGTGAGCAACAAGGGGTCCATCTGCGCCTCGCGGCGGAGAATCCGCGCGGCAACCGCCAGGGCCAGCTCGACAACCTCATGCTCAACCTTTTGCAGATAGCGATCCCGCTCCCGGACGAAGTTTTCGACCAGCTCCGCTGTCTGGCGGGTCTGGCGCTCCCGGCCAGCCTCGATGTTTGCTGCCTGGGCCTCCTGCTCGGCGGCGCGGCCTTCGGCCCGCCCACGCTCCCGGCCAGCCTCAAAGGCCTGCTGCGTCTCCTGCGCTCTTCGCTGCTCGTACTCCGCGCTTCGCTTGGACTCGGCAGCGTTGTGCGCGAGATCTGCCTCGCTAGCCCCTGCGACCGCGGACTCCTCCAGGCCCGGCCACGGCGGGCGCTCGGAATTTGCGGCAACGGCCGGATACTCGAAGAGATCAACGCGCACCAGCGGGTTGTCACGGGTTGGAGTTTGCATTTGCGCCAATCGAATTCTCTCTCTCGTTGAACGATGCCTTCAAAACCGATCCAATTTCCTGCTCTGAAGCGGCCTCGTCCCGCGCGACTCCGGACGCAGGCTAGGCCATCATCTCGTCGCCGGTTTCCATCTTGAGAATGACCTTGCCCTCGGCTTCGAGCCGCCGCGCCAGATTCAGAATCTCCTGCTGGGCCTGGGCCACTTCACGGGAACGGACCGGGCCGAGAACTTCCATGTCTTCCTTGAGCATCTCGACGGCACGCGAGCTCATTGCCTTGAAGACCTGGGCGCGCAGCTCTTCGTTGGCGCCGCGCAGGGCCAGCGCCAGTTGCCGTTTGTCCACGCCGGAGACGATCTCGCGGATGCTGGCCGGGGGCACGGCGATCAGGTCTTCGAAGGTGAACATCAGGTTGCGAATGCTCAGGGCCAGCTCCGGCTGACCGACCTCGATGGCTTCAAGAATCTTCTTGGCCTCCTCGGCATTGAGCCGGTTGAGCAGATCGGCGACTGCCTTGTAACCCGAGTAGCTCTTGCGCCCGGTGTCGCCGACGTTCTCCAGGCGGCGATGCAGGACCAGCGCGACTTTCTGCGCCATCTCCGGCGAAAACTGGCGCATCTCGGCCAGCCGCTGAATGGAGACGACCTTGTGGTCCTCGGTCAGGTTATCGAGCACCATTGAGGCCCGGCGCGGGTCCAGATGAGCCAGCACCAGCGCGATTGTCTGGGGATGCTCGGCGTCGAGGAGTTTGCCCAACTGCTGCGGGTCGGTGCGTTGCAGCTTGGCCAGATTGCCCTGCGCGGCCTCCTGGGAGCGGCGCACCAGCATGAGCAGATCGTCGGCCCGCTCTTTGCCGAAGGTCTCCATCAGCAGCCGGCTGGCGTAGTCCAGCCCCCCATGCACCATGAAGTTCTGAGTCTCGAGGAGCTGCCAGAACTCCTCCAGCACCTCCTGGGAGACCTCGGCGGTGACCCCGCGCAGGTCAGCCAGTTCCTCGGTCAGCCGCTGCACATCCTGCTCGGGCAAGGCGCGCAGGATCTCCTTGGCCAGATCTTCGCCGACTGCGACCAGCAGAACCGCGGCCTTGCGCAGGCCGGACATCTGCGCCGTCAACCGCCGCTTCTCCTGCTGTTCTCCCTCGGCCAAGGCCTTCGTTCCTTTCTTCCAGCGGTTTTTTCCCGCTTCAGAGTCCTTCTGTTCGATCCGGTCCCGATCACTAAGAGTCGGAGTGAATCCAGCTCTGCAACAGGCGCGAACTCTGCGTCGGCTCCTGCTTCAGGTGGCCGGTTACCTGGTCAAATATCTCTTGCACACGCGCCCGCTCGGCTTCGAGGGCGAGCGACTCCGGTGTATGAATCACAGGCACCGGCACGGCAGGCACGGCGCCGGGCAGAGCTTTCTGCGCAGCAGCTTTGGGCGGGGCGGAGAGGCGAGCCAGGGCCGGACGGACGCCGAGCGCAAGAACGACCAGCAGACCCAACAGCAATGCCGCGTACTTGATCAAAACCTGAGAACCCTGAGCGGTGGCCATAATCTGCTCCGGCAGAGTGGGTGGCACCGGCGGGCGGTTGTCGTCAAAGGCCAGGTCTTCGACGGTGAGCAGATCGCCGCGCGAAGTGTCATAGCCGACTGCCGCCTGGGCCAGCGCTGTCAGGTGGCGCAGCTCGTCCGCCGAGCGCGGCTGCCACTGGGCCAGCTTTCCCTTTCCGGCTGCGGCAGCCAGCCGGTCGTTGACCACAATCGCCGCCGTCATGCGCCGGACTTTCCCGGGATTTTCGACCAAATGCCGGGTGGTCTTCGACGCCCCATAGGTACCCGATTCGGTTTTCGCCGATTGCGGTTGCGTACTCTGCTGCGGATAGACCGGCAAAGCCTGCGAGTTGGGCGCATTCGAGGCGGTTCCCGGAACCCCGGCGGGAATCGCCTGCGGCCCGCTGGTCTGCTCGGTGCGCTGCATTGAGAGGGTTACCGTCTGGTCCGGGTCGTAGGTTTCCTGCGTTTCCTCCGTTGCCGCCGGGTCGTAGTCCAGGGTCACCGAGGCGCGGACATTGCCTGCGCCGGTGACCGGCTCAAGCGTAGCGATTAATTTCTCTTCAAGCGCCTGCTCGGCCGTCAGCCGCATCGCATCGGCGGTCTTCGGTCCGAGGGGAAGATGCCCGGCGGCATCGACGAGGACGACGCGGTCGGGTGAAAGGCCATCGACGGCCGAGGCAACCAGGTTGCGAATCGCCTCCGGCTCTCCATCGGCCAGCGTGCGGTGACGAAGCTTGAGGACGACGGAGGCTTTCGCGGGCCGCTCCTGCTCGCGGAAGAGCGAGTCGTGGGGCAAAACAAGATGCACTCGCGCCGATTCAACATCGGAGAGGGTGCCGACGGTATGCTCCAGCTCGCCTTCGAGGGCGCGCTGATAGTTGACCTGTTCGTCAAATTCCGAGCCGACCCAATTTGGCTTGTCGAAGATCTCAAATCCCAGACGGCCACTCTTGATGCCTCCCTTGGCCGCCGTGACCAGCCGCGCTTTGTCCAGTTGCGCCGCCGGAACCCGGATGCCGGCGCCATTGGCGGTCGGCTCGTAGGGAATCTGCGCCTGGGTGAGAATCAATCCCGTCTGACGGGCGTCCTCGGGGTCGAGATCGGCATAGAGAGTTCGCCAGTCGGTGCGCAACGCATACCAGATCAAACCAGCGATCATCGCTACCAGCAGAGCCGCGGCCACTCCGGCCCAGAGCCGCTGCGCGGGGGGCATCGCCATCCAGCGCGCCTGCGCATTTCCCCATAGTCCAGCCACCCGCCCCTGCAAAGGCTGCGCGCCTCCCACGGCTGCCTGAGGTTTTTCCAATTGTGTCGCGGTGGCCATGGGTTCCGTTTCCTGAGAAAGGTTGATGGATTCGCTTGCCGGCGGTTATGGATCAAAACTTATCGAGCGTTCCGCTCAGAACTGCATTCCGATGACCTGCTGATAGGCCTGAATCGCTTTGTTACGGACGGAGAGCGCCAGCTCGAAGGCCATGCTGGCTTTCTGGGTCGCGATCATCGCCTGATGCACATCGACCCCCGAGCCGCTCATCAGGCCGACGACCGCGGTGTGCGCCTGGCTCTCCAACTGGTTCACCTGGCCGACCGCATCAGTGAGAAGATCGCCGAAGGGCACCGGCGCACCGCCCGCGGCGACCGAGCCGCCCAGGCCCGGACTCCCCTGCGCTGCAATCGACGGCGTTCCCGCCGCCAGCAGATTCAATCCCGCTTCTACACCACTTATGGCTGGTAGCATCGTTCTTCCCCTCTCCCGATCCCTTCACGCGCCGGCTTCTTCCACGTCCACTGTTCCGGTTCGAGCCTTACCGATTCGGGAAGCTTTCCACTTTCGTTCCCGCTTCGGCACCACTTCGGCTCAACTGCTTCCCGGATCCCGCTCAGGACTTAATGATCTCCAGCGCCGAGCCGATCATTCCTTTTTCGGCCTGTACTGCGGAGGCATTGAGACCGTATGCACGTGTCGCCCCCATCAGGTCCACCATCTCTGTGAGGGGATTAATATCCGGATAGGAGACGTACCCATCGGGACCGGCATCGGGATGGCCGGGGTCATAGCGTTTGAGGGGCGGGGCGGGGTCTTGGATGACTGCGGCAATGTGAACGCCAGGAGCGACTTTGCCGGCGAGCATGTTGGCTCCATTGAGCGCGGCAGCGGCCTGCGCTCCTCCCGAAGCCGATTCCAGCGAATCGAGAAATCCGGCGTCGCCCCCATCCGCGGCAAAGACCACATGCTGCCGGTGATAGACCTCGCCGGTCGCGGTGCGCGTGGTTTCCGCATTGGCCATATTGGCCGCTACCACCTCGGCGCGCATTCGTTCAGCCTGCATTGCGCCGCCCGAGGTTTCGAGCAATCCAAAGAGATTCATCGTTCGTGCTCCTTTCAAGAGCGGCTTTTAGCTGTTAGCTCTTAGCTTTCAGGTCTTCGCTCCCGGCTCTGCCCGCATCCAACCGCCGCGCGTTGAAGTGTCGAAGGAAGAGCACTTGAGAAACCTTGCATCGAGCGGCCGCAGGCTGGAAACCAATTGCTGAGGCGAAGAGACAATCCCTGGCAACTGGTAGCAAATGGCTAATAGCTAAAAGCTGATTGCTGAAGGCTGAGAGCTGCTTTTCCTCACTTGCTGTCGGCGCGGATGGCGTCGAGCACCATCTGGTTTTCGCTCCGCATCAGCGCCACGCCGGTCTTGAAGCGCAACTGAGCCTCGGCCAGCGTCAGGCTCTCGCGGTCCATCGATACGTTGTTGCCGTCGGGCCGCGAGACGAGGTTATCCACCGGCTTGAGCTTGACGCGCTGCGGAGGCAGCCCTTGATCGACGCCATCGATGGCCTGACGCATCTCTTGCTCAAAATCCAGCCCGACTGCTTTGTAGCCGGGTGTGTCGATATTGGCCATATTGGCCGCAGTCAGCTTGACCTGGCTGGAGGCCAGGTCAAGGAAGCGTCCCAACTGATCGCTCAAACGGGTTTCAATCTGCATCTCCATCGCACATCCTCCGGATGTTTTTCCCTTCTTTGAATTTCTTCTGGCCCTCGTACTACAGTTGTAGACCCTCAATTTGCCCGGTTTCCCGAAGTACGACTGTAGTACCAGGCCCTAGTTGACGCTGAGTCCGAAGTCGATCTCCCGCGCCGTAATGACGGTCTCGTCTCCGGCGAGAATCGCCGCGCGCTCCAGCACATGTTCGAGTTCGCGGACATTGCCCGGCCAGTCGTGAGCCTGCAGCTTGGCCAGCGCGGCCGGCTCGACACGCTTGATGGGATTATCACGGCCCATGCGATCGAGGAAATGCTCAACCAGTTGCGGCAGGTCTTGAGAGTGCTCGGCAAGCGACGGGGTGCGGATGAGAAAGACTGCCAGCCGGTAATAGAGATCGGCGCGGAAGTTGTTCTGCTGGGTGAGCTGCGCCAGCGGCCGGTGAGTGGCGGTAACGATGCGCGCATCTACCTTGACGGTTTCGTTGTCGCCAACCCGTTGCAGCTCACCGCTCTCGACAAAGCGCAGCAGCTTGGATTGCAGGGCCAGCGGCAATTCGCCAATCTCGTCGAGGAAGAGCGTCCCGCCGTCGGCGGCTTCAATGCGCCCGGTGCGCCCCTGCACCGCGCCCGTGAATGCGCCGCGGGTATGGCCAAAAAGCTCGGCTTCGAGCAGCGCCTCGGGAATCGCCGCGCAGTTGATCGCGACGAAGGGCTTGCGGCTGCGCGCGGAGAGCCGGTGCAGGGCTTCGGCGACCAGTTCCTTGCCCGACCCCGTCGGGCCTTCAATCAGGACCGGAGTCGAACGTGGCGCAACCAGACGAACCCGGCGGCTGACTTCGAGAATCACCGGGGCGTTGCCAATCAATTCCGGCAGGCGGTCCGCAACGACAGCTTCGCGACCGTGCGCTGGGATATCGTCCCCTCCAAGATAATCCTTGGGCAGACCGGTCAGATCCTGGACGATTGAAGGAGGCTGAGCAGGGCCAGCCGCAAGCGGGCTGGAGAGGGCGGTAACCCGGTTAGGCACGGCGATTGGGCGCGCAAGAGCCTGGGTTCGCTGCGGACCGCTTTCCGGGCGCGCCAGCGGCGGCGCGGTATTCCAGACCGCAGTGTCCGTATCCTGGGTGCGGCGCAGCGCATAGAGCAATTCCTGGCGGTAAGGTCCTCGGGGACTCTCCTGGGTTCCGGCGCTGCCGGTGGTCAGCAGATCGACCTCCGGATACTGCTGCCGAAAGTCCTTGAGAAACTCTGAGAGTTCAAGGTCGGGGAGCCAGGAGTCGACAATGATGGCCTCGGGCTGGGCGGAGTCGGCCTCGGCCCAGGCCTGTGCTCCGCTTTCTGCCTCGCGAACCTGCCAGCGCAGGCCAGTGAGTGTTTCTGAAAGCCGCTGGCGGAAGCTACGGTCGGCGCTCGCCACCAGAGCGGTGCGGGTACGGGTACGGGGGGCGGTGGGAAGAACAGGCACGGGAAAGGGTTGCATGGGGTTTCTCCTGAGATTCAAGGCGTTGAAAATTGAAATTGCTCAGTCCTGATTTGACCGAGAGCTCAAGTGCAAAGGGTTAGCGCGCGGCCCCAACGATGGTCCCCTGCTGGACAGACCGCGCAGCGGCAACCGTGGCGATCGGCAGCGCCAGATCGCTCTCTGAGGGAACCGTATAGCCCTGTCCGCGCACCGTGCGGATCAGATGGCCGGGAGGCGGATCCTTAAGCTTGCGGCGCAGGTAGTTCACGTAAACATCGACGATGTTGGTGGTCTGCGCCGGCTCCAGATTCCAGACCGAGTCCAACAGTTCGACGCGCGAGACGCACTGGCCGCGATTGAGCATTAAATGCTCGAGCAGCGCGAATTCCTTGTTGGTGAGAACGATCGGCTGGCCGCCGCGGCGGGCGGTGTGGTCCAGCCGGTCCAGTTCGAGGTCGCCGGCCCGCAACTGCAGCTTGGCTTCGCGCTTGCGGCGCAGGAGGGCGCGGCAACGGGCGCGCATTTCATGCAGGCTGAAGGGCTTGGTCATCAGGTCGTCGGCGCCGAGATCCAGACAGCGGATACGGGTCTCAACCTCCTGGCGGGCGGTCAGGATCAGAACCGGCAACTCGGCGTCGATGGAGCGCATTTCCGCGAGAACCTGTTCGCCATCCTTGACCGGGAGGCTGAGATCGAGGATGGTGAGGTCCGGCATCTCCTCGCGGAATGCCTCGATGGCCGCTGCCCCATCCACTGCCAGTCGGACGCGATGTCCGTCTGCTTCCAGCCCGCGTGTTAAGAACAATCCCAGAGCCTTGTCGTCCTCGGCGATCAACAATTTCATGTCTGCCTTCCCTCTGGCTGCACGTCCTAAAATGCGACGTCTGCCCGCTTTCCATTTCCGTTCTCAAATATTCCGCTCCTCGTCTTGTCTTCAAGGCTTAGCGCGAACTAACGGGGGTGTTCCTTTTACGTTCCCTCATGGGACAGGGGAACTCAAGATTGGAAAGAAGAAAGGACTGTGGTGAATTCCAGGAATGGCAATGGCTGTGGGAAAGTCCCAAAACGGCGAATATTTGCCGCGTTTCAATGACTTCGGGGGGAAATTATTGCTAAAGTCGGGCCAAACCGGCCCTTGCGGCGCTTCCTTGATTGAAAAATTGCAACAAAGCGAAAAAAGATGAAAAACTTCTGGCGCAATTCGCTTTTTATTCGCTACAATGTCGGCATGGCAGTTACACGCAGGCAAAAAGAGATTCTAGACTTTCTGGAAACGTTCGTTAACCGCAACGGCTACTCTCCGTCTTTCGAAGAGATTGCGCGGGGAATGGAACTGAAGAGTCTGGCCACCGTGCACAAGCACATCACCAATCTGGAGAAGAAGGGATTGCTGGACCGGGTCCACAACCGCAGCCGCTCGATTGACATCCTGCCGCCGGGAACGCGGACGCGGTCGAGCGACCGGCTCCCGCTGGCCGGACGCATCACTGCCGGCCTGCCGGTCGAGGCCTATGAGACCGACTCCAGCATCAGCCTGCACGACGTGGTGGGCAGCCGGGATTGTTTTGCTCTGGAAGTGCGCGGCGATTCGATGCGCGACGAGCACATTATCAGCGGCGATTACGTGCTGGTGGAGCGCACCCGCACGGCGCGCCAGGGAGAGATCGTCGTGGCGCTAGTGCACGGCACGGAGACCACCCTCAAGCGCATGTACACAGAAGGCAGCGTAGTGCGGCTGCAACCGGCCAACAGCGAGATGGAGCCAATCTATGTACCCGCCGCGCAGGTGGCCGTGCAGGGGCGGGTTCTAGGCGTATTGCGCAAGTACCGGTAAAGCAGAGATCAGAGATAAGGAAAATAAAAAGCCCGGCATTGCGCCGGGCTTTTTACGCTTGGTGAGCGATTGCAACATGCGCCAATAGCTTCTGGATTTTTTTGTCAATTGCTTCCTCGGGGGCATAGCCAATCATCTGATCGGCGACTTTACCGTCTTTGAAGAAGAGCAGCGCTGGGATGCTGCTCACGCCATAACGTGAGGGCGTAGCACTGTTGCCATCCACATTTACCTTGGCCACTTTGACTTGACCCGCGTATTTTGCGGCTACTGCGTCGATGATCGGCGCAATGGCCTTGCAGGGGCCGCACCACACAGCCCAGAAATCAACCAGAACCGGCTGTTCACTTTGCAGCACCAGCTCGTCGAATGTTGCGTCCGTTACTTCCAATACTCCTGCTCCCGCCATTGTTTGCCTCTCCTCCTTGACTGATTCAGTCTATCAGTCGTCGTTCTTTCATACGATGCTCTGGTGTTGAGGAAAGTCGCAAAGCCATATTTCTTTGGGATCACATGCAGGGAGGGCAAGAGGATGAAGCAGGAAACGAGGGGGTGCAAAATTAAAGCGCCCGGATCCTAAAAGGATCACGGGCGCTAGAGCAGCCCTCCCCCAGAACTGCCCACGAAAATGAGGTTAGGGCTTATTAAGAAGAAGCGCAACAAATCTTAGGTAATAGAAAACGCAACACTAACGGACAACTGCTCGCCATGGATTTCATGCAATTCACATGCTGAAATTCTGCGAAGAAAGCCGCTGGCCAGCGAAAGGAAAGTCCCGTGTTCGCAGGAGAGATCAGTATCACAATGCAAGCCGCTCAATCCCCTGCTCTGCTCCGTCGGAAAGAAAGCTGGAAACCAACAGCTCTGTTTCTTCCTCTCCCGTCAGCGCCTCGCGAATGGCGGTCGAAGCCGCGGCAAGATCGGCCTCGCGCGCGACGACCGCCAGGACTGCCGGACCCGCACCACTCAAGGCAATTCCCGCAATGCCGTGCTTTCCCGCCAAGGGCAAAAGACGGGGAAGGAGGGGGCAAATGGCAGCTCGGTAAGGCTGGTGAATCCGGTCGCGCATGGCAATCTGGAGCAGCTCGGGACGTGCCTGAGCGAAGGCGAGTCCCAGCAATGCAGCAGATTGGATATTGGTAACAGCGTCTGCGCGGGAGTAACTATTTGGCAGTACCGCCCGCGCTTTTACGGTCGCCAAAGGAGTGGCTGGAAGCACAATTATTGCCCTCCAATCCACAGGAGGTATTACTTTCGCTAGGTGGATGGTGCGATTTTCTGCCGCCGCAGTGACAAAACCGCCCAGCCAGCAGGCTGCGGCGTTGTCCGGATGGCCTTCCAGAAAACAGGCCTCTTCAAGAATCCGATCCCCGTTCCAGGCCAGTCCGCCAAAATGCACGGCCAGCGCAATCCCCGCTAGCCTGCCAGCGGCAGACGAGCCGCAGCCCATGCCCAGCGGAATGCCGTTGTTCATCTCTATTGCCAGCGGAACAATGGGCTTCCCAATGGCTTGCAAGAGGCCCTTATAGATTTCAAGGATGAGGTTCTTCTCGATCTTCGCGCAGCGATCCGCATTGCGCCCGGTGGCGTTGATGGAAAACTCGCCGGCTGGCCGGGCCTCTATCTCCAGATGGAAGTCGAGAGCAATTGCCGAAGCGTCAAATCCGGGACCGAGATTGGCAGAGGTTGCGGGCAGCCGCAGCTTCAACGCGCCGCTCATCCGAGGTCGCCTTTCAATGTGGCCAGTACTGCATCTACCGACGCCTCAACGACCTGCGCATTGCGTTGCAATTTTTGAATCTCCTGCTCAGCGCCGACAGTTTCATTGGCATCCAGCAGGGTTCCGCGATGGAAGCCAATGGTGAAGTCCGCGTCCTTGAGAGTGTGCCCTGTGAGCAGCAATACTACGGTCTCGCTGCCGGCAACCTTGCCTTGCGCTTTTAGTTTTTTCAGGCCTGCCAGTGTCACGGCGGAGGCAGGTTCGCAGCCCAGTCCTTCCGCACCCAGTTCAGCCTTGGCAATGGCGATCTCCGCCTCGGTTACATCCAGGCACCAGCCGCCGGAGTCGAGAATTGTCTTGGTCGCCTTGCGCCATGAGGCTGGATTGCCGATGCGGATCGCCGTTGCCCGCGTGTGCGCTTCCACCGGCTCCAGCGGAGCATTGCCCGCCTCAAAGCTGCGCACCAGCGGATTGGCGCCTTGCGCCTGCACCACAGTGATCTTCGGCATCCGCGCGACGAGGCCCAGTTCCACCATTTCGCGAAACCCTTTGCCCAGCGCGGAGCTGTTGGCGAGATTGCCGCCGGGAACGATCAGATGGTCGGGCACATTCCAGTCCAGCGCCTCGGCAATCTCGAAGGCCGGAGTCTTCTGCCCTTCCAAGCGATAAGGATTTACCGAGTTGAGCAGATAGATGTGCGCCTGTTTGACGATCTGCGTGAGCAAGCGCAGGCAGCCATCGAAATCCGTTTGCAACTGGCAGGTCACAGCACCGTAGTCCATGGATTGCGCGAGCTTGCCCCAGGCGATTTTGCCTTCGGGAATCAGCACCAGACTGCGCAGCCCGGCGCGCGCGGCATAGGCCGCCATTGCCGCCGATGTGTTGCCCGTTGACGCGCACGCTACCCAGGTAAATCCGCGTTCCTTGGCCACGCTCAACGCGGCCGTCATGCCGGTGTCTTTGAAGGAGCCTGTCGGGTTCATTCCCTGATGCTTGGCATAGAGCTGATCGATACCCAACGCCTTGGCAGCGCGCGGCAAATGATAGAGCGGGGTGTTGCCCTCGCGCAGCGTCACGGCATTGCCGAAGCTCTCCAGAATCGGCAGCACCTCGCGAAAGCGCCAGACACCGGAGTGGTCGAGAGCCTCGGAGGAGCAGCGCCGCTCGCGCCAGAGCCATTTCAACGCGCCGGCATTGGGACGGTCCGGCCCTTTGCGGCTCTTCCAGCCTGGATACTCCACTTCGTAGAGGTCTCCGCATTCGGAGCAGCGGAAGTCCGGCTTGCCCTCCGAGCCCGTGATGCAGGTGCCGCACCCAAAACAGCGTAGTCGAAAAAGAGGTTCGTTCATGACTTAGACAGGTTATCAGCCGCAGGCGCTGTCGAGTGTTTGAGGCCCGCTATTTGAAGAGGTTTCCGGTCTCAACCACGCCGGGATCCACCATACGCCTTTTGGCCCAAGCTTCGATTCTTCCTTGTTGCGATTCGATCAATATCGGCTCTTTCCTGGACATTATTTCTCTGATCTTTCAGTTTGGCGATTGGAGGATGTCAACGCTATACTCGTGAGGCTGCCGATTGCGGTTTGAGGCGCCCCCGAAACCTCTCTTCCGCTTTATCGCGCGTCCAGCAAATTGCAGATCGACTGACAGTTTGTTCGACGTTCGCGTGGAGATTCCCCTCTCTCTTGGCACTGCTGGCTCAACATACGCTTCCCCAAGGTTTTCCAATACTGACTCATGCAAATGAGCCCACACCAGATTCTGTTCTTTGAGGTCAACTTCATGCTGCTCGTTTCCCCGGTCTCCAGGAAGTTTTTGCCCCTGCCTGCCTTGTTCTCACTTGCCATGGTTCTTTCAGGCCTGCTGCTAACCGCTCAGGCGCAAGTACCTGCTTCGGCCAATCGCGCTTCCGCCGCCACGGCCCAATCCGCAACCATCGCCTCTCACTACGGGAAGCTGCCGATCAGCTTTGAAGCCAACCAGGGACAAGCGGGCAACAGCGTCAAGTTTCTGGCGCATGGCAACGGTTATGGACTCTATCTGACCGGTCAAGAAGCGGTGCTTGAGCTTCGCGCGCCGCAAAACGCAAAGACGCATCTTGGAAAGCATTCGCAGGGAATACAGACAGGTAAAGACAATAGCGAGATTATCCGGATGCAACTGAGCGGCTCGAATGCCGCTGCCACGGCGGCAGGCGTTGACCGGCTCGCGGGAACAGCCAACTACTTCCTGGGCAGCGATCCATCGAGGTGGAAGACTGGGGTTCCGACCTATTCCAAAGTAAGATTCTCGGGAGTCTACCCCGGCGTCGATCTGGTTTACTACGGCAACCAAAGCCAGCTTGAGTATGACTTTGTCGTGGCCCCGCATGCCGATCCCCAGGCGATTCGCCTGCACTTTGCCGGAGCTGAAAAACTGGCGCTGAGCGCCAATGGCGACCTCTCCGTGATTGCACGGAATGGACAGGTCGACTTTCACAAGCCGGTTGTTTATCAAATGAAAAATGGCCAACGACAGATCGTCGAAGGGCAGTTTGCGCTGTTGACCGCGAACAATGTCAGCTTCTCGCTGGGCAGCTACGACCACTCCCAGCCGCTCATCGTTGACCCGGTTCTCGGTTACTCCACTTATCTGAGCGGCCCCTCGGCCAATGCCGACAACCAGGCGCTGGCCATCGCTGTCGATAGCTCCGGGGACGCTTATATTACCGGTTACACGGGATCGACCAAGTTTCCTGTCACTTCGGGCGCTTACCAGACAACGAATAAAACGACAGCTGGCGGCGGCACCAACGTTTTTGTCACCAAGATGAACGCGACGGGCACGGCGCTGGTGTACTCAACCTATCTGGGCGGGACCGTCAGCGATTTCGGGTATGCGATTGCGGTGGATGGCAGCGGAAATGCGTATATTACCGGCAATACCGAATCCCACAACTTTCCCACAACCACTTACGCCTACCAGACAAGCAATAAGGAGACACTCGGCGCCACGGGGTTTGTCAGCAAGCTGAATTCGACAGGCACTACGCTGCTCTACTCGACCTATTTGGGCGGGAGCGGCGGGGATTATGGGCAGGCCATTGCCGTGGATAGCTCCGACTATGCCTATGTTACAGGCTACAGTGAATCCACCGACTTTCCGATCACGACGGGAGCGTATCAAACGTCCAATAAAAGCGCAGCCCTTGGCACCGTATTTCTTGCCAAGCTGAATCCGGCGGCCACGTCGGCGTCGGCGTCGCTGCTTTACTCGACTTATCTGGGCGGCAACGGCGCATGGAATAATGACCAGGCGCAGGCCATTGCCTTGGATAGCTCCGGGTACGTCTATCTGACCGGCATCACCGGTTCCACGGACTTTCCGACAACGCCGGGAGCCTATCAACCGGCGATGAACCCGACTGCGGCTTCCTCTAGCGTCGGAGGCAGCAATGCCTTTGTGACCAAGATGAAAGCTGCGGCGAACGCTGGGCTGAGCTACTCCACCTATCTGGGCGGAAACACCTTCGACCAGGGCAATGGCATTGCGGTGGATAGCGACGGGAACGCTTATGTCGCGGGCTGGACTTATTCCGTGGACTTTCCAACGACAAGCGGAGCTTATCAGACATCAAGCTCAGCATTGAACTCCACCAACAACCCGAGCGAGTCAAACCACGTTTCCTTTGTCAGCAAATTAAACGCGACAGGCACAGCTCTGGACTACTCTACATTTTTGGGCGGGAGTAGTAGCGTTAGCGATCAAGCGAGCGCGATTGCGGTGGATAGCGCCGGGAATGCCTACATAGCCGGCTATACGACTGCCACCGACTTTCCTACCACGACGGGAGCCTACCAGACCGCGAATCAACTTTCAGCAACCGCAAAGACCAACGGTGAAGTTACCGGTTACTTCAGTTGGCTGAACGCGGCGGGCAGCGAACTGCTCTACTCCACCTATCTGGGCGGCAACGGCGCCAACAATGGAGATGTTGCGATGGGCGTGACGATGGATAACTCCGGGAATGCCTATCTGACCGGCTACACGGGTTCGAACAACTTTCCCATCTCATCGGGAGCCTTCCAAACGTCGTATAACCTGCCGACAGGCTATTATCCGAACTTTGTGACCAAGCTGGACCTGTGCGACGCAACAACCGGCATGACACTCACTGCCAGCACCAGTACTCCGGCTTACGGCGAGACGGTTACGTTTACCGCGACTCCGACGTGCAACGTTCCCAACTCCGAAGCAACCGGAAATGTATCCTTCACCGTGAATGGCGGCACGGCTGCGGTGGTCGCGCTGAATTCGGGAGAGGCGACATTCTCAACCGCATCGCCGAATCTGATCGTAGGCGGCAACACCATTACGGCCAGCTATACAGGCGACTCGAATTTTGCCGCCAAGAGCGCCTCATCGTCCGTTACAGAGGCCGCGAATGTTGTGGCCACGCACTTCTCGGTAAGCGCGCCGAGTTCGGCCACTGCGGGAACGTCGTTTAGCGTGACGGTGACTGCGCTCAGTTCCTCGAATGCTACGGCAACCGGCTACACCGGAACGGTTCACTTCACCAGCGGCGATGGCGCTGCGGTACTGCCTGCGAACGACACACTGGCCAATGGCGTTGGCACCTTCAGCGTCACGCTGAAGACCGCCGGGACACAGAGCGTGATTGCAACCGATACGGCAACCAGCAGCATCACGGGAACTTTCACCATACTGGTCAATCCTGGACCTGCGACGCATCTTGTGATTCCCGGCGGACCCGAGCCATTCTACACAGCGTTTGGCTTTAACATTTACGCCTATGACGCTGAGGGGAACCTGGCAACGTCGTACAACGGAACAGTCGCATTCAGCAGCTCCGACCCCGGATTCGCCAATCTGGGCCCGGTCACGCTGGTCAACGGCGTAGGCACAGCGTCCGCGGTGCTTAAAACCGCTGGGACCGACACCATTACCGCCACGGATGTATCCAATTCTGCGATTACCGGCACGGGCTCATTTACCGTCCTACCCGGCGCGGCAACCTACCTTGTAGTCTCCGCGCCGTCCGCCTCCAACGTTGGCAGGCAGCTTACCTTTACGATCACGGCCCTTGACTTATACGGCAACATCGCCACCGGCTACACCGGCACGGTTCACTTCACCACCTCCGACACAGGCTCAGGCGTGATTCTGCCGGGGGACTACACCTTTGTTGCAGGCGACGCCGGTGTACACAGCTTTACCAATGCGGCCACTCTGGTCACGGCCGGCACAGAAACCATCACCGCGACAGATGCCGGCAACAGCCTCGCCGGCACATCGGGCGGCATCCTGGTCACGATTCCAAATCTGGTCGTGAACAGGATTGCCGACGATGCAGGCTCGGTAGCAAACTGCGCGGCGCAGCCCTCGGCGGGCGCTACCACGATCTCCGATTCCTGCAGCTTGCGCGATGCCCTGCTGGCCTCAAGCGCCGGCGGCTCGGGCAGCATCACCTTCGATTCGTCCGTCTTCGGCTCGGCGCAGACCGTTACGCTGACCAATGGAATGCTGACGATTCCCAGCTACACCACGATCTGGGGCGCAACCACCGGCTCAGGCGCGACAACGAAGAACCTGGTCACGGTCAATGGCAACAACGCTTCAGTAGTGTTTAGCGTGGACAACGGCGCTGTAGGCATGAGCCTCAACAACCTGATCATCACCGGAGGCAACAGCTCCGTTGGAGGCGGAATTTTCAATATTGGCACGCTGTTGGTCAACAATTGCACCATCTCGCAGAACGTCAGCACCAACGGCGGCGGCATACAGAATGACGGAACTCTGACGCTGCTGAACTCCACGGTCTCTGGTAATAGTACGTCTGGCGCGAGCGGCGGCGGCATCGCCAACGCTACAACGCTCACCGTAATCAACAGCACTGTCTCCGGAAATGCCGCCAGCGGGTTAGTGAGCGGCGGCGGCATCTTCAACGAGGGCACGTTAACAGTGACCAATAGCACGATCTCCGGCAACTCCGCCAATAACGGCGGCGGCATTGTCAACACGAACCAACTGACGATGGCCAACAGCATTGTCTCCGGGAATACGGCCGGCTCAAGTACCGATCTCGGCAACGAGGGCACCTATACCGACAACGGCGGCAACCAGATCACGACCGGCGTTGCACTCGCTTCGCTGGGCAACTACGGCGGACCTACGCAGACACAGCTCCCGCTGCCCGGCGATCCTTCAATTTGCGGCGGCTTGACCTCGGCGCAGTCGTCGGATCAGCGCGGCTATGCCCGCTCCAACGTATACGACGGCACAACCTGCTACGACTCCGGCGCGGTGCAAACTGCGTACGCGGTCACCTTCTCAACAGAGCCGCCTTCGGCGAACACCGTCGGAGTTCCCTTCACACCCGCGCCAGTGGTCGAGTTGACTGAGAACGGGAATCTCTTTACACCGGCTGCAGGTCCCATCGTGATAACCGACAACGACAGCGTATTGAGCGGCTCCACATCGGCGGGAACATCCAGCGGTTATGCCAGCTTCGACAATCTCTCCGTCTCCACTGCCGTCAGCGGCGACGAACTGATGGCAACGCTGACTCTGGGGAGCTTCTCGCTGCGCGCAGTCAAGCCTCTCGCAAAGCCGATTCCGGAAATCCCGGGCAGCGCGATCACTGTCTCCGCAACCAGCAACGCTTTCGCTGCCGTCCCGGCGTCGCAGAGCATCACCTTCCCGGCTCCGGTTACTGAGCCGGTTATCGTGGGAGGCAACGCATCGCTTCTTGCAACATCAACCTCCGGCCTGCCGGTCGGCTTCCTCTCCGGCACCACCTCCGTCTGCACTGTCTCGGGATCTGTAGGTTCCAGTTGGCGCGTCAGCTTCCTGGCCATCGGACAGTGCTCCATCGAAGCCTACCAGTGGGGGAATGCGGACTATGCTACTGCGCCGAAGGCCTTCCAAAACTTCTATGTGCATGGACAGGCCCAGACCATCACCGTGACGCCTATTACCGCAACCATCATAGTCGGAAGCTCGGTGAACGTTGCGGCCTCGGCCTCGTCTTCACTGCCCCTTACCGTCACCTCGAAGACACCAACCGTCTGCTCCGTCTTCTTGAGCGGCGGCAACTGGTTGCTGTCCGGCAATGCCAAGGGTTCCTGCACCATTGTCGCCAACCAGACCGGCAACACGATTTACGGCGCGGCCACGGCGGTTTCAACCTCGGTGTTGATCCACGGACAGGCGCAAAGCATCACCTTCCCGGCAATCGCAGAGCCGGTCACCGTTGGCAGCTCGGTGACGCTGCAAGCAACGGCTTCTTCAGGCCTGCCGATCACCTACGTCTCAGCCCATCCAACCGTCTGCACTGTTTCGAAAACCAGCGGCGGCATCTGGTCGGCGAATCTGCTCACCATCGGCACCTGCTCCATCGCCGCCGAACAGAGCGGCAACTCAACCTTTGCCTCGGCAACCAACCTTGACCAGAACTTCTATGTCCACCCATAGATCGCACATAATGTGAGTGAGAAAGAGGCCCCGGCCAGACAGTGCAAACTGCCTGCCGGGGCTTTGCTGTTGTGCGCAGCAGAATCCAGCAAATAACCCATCACAAAAAATAGATGAAACAACGTTCCAGCCACACGCTGCGCGACCCCAACCAGTTCTCTTTGGCTAGCGAAGACTTTGACCAGTGGCGCGCGGGAAAACTCCGGCAGGTTGGCCTGCGCGCCGTTGCGCAGACGGCCCAGAGCTTGAGCATCCCCGGTAACAGCGGGCATCTGCGGCAACAAGCTGCGGGGATGAATGCTCGCAATTTCCAATGCATCCAGGTTACCGGTCAGCGGAATAAGCTCGTCGAGCGTGCGCGCATCGGCAAGCGTAAATACTCCGGCCTGCGTGCGGCGCAAGCTGCTCAGATGCGCGCCGCAGCCTAGATCCTGACCAAGTTCGTGAGCCACGGAACGCACATAGCCGCCCGCGCTGATGCTCATCGTGAAACAGGCCTCGGAACCATTGAGCGCGATAATTTCAAATGCCTTGATGTTGACCTTTGCCGTCTTCAATTCAACGGGCTTGCCTTCGCGGGCCAGCTTGTAGGCGGGGGTTCCGGCAATCTTCTTCGCGGAGAAGGCCGGCGGCAACTGGTCCATCGCACCGTGAAACCGCTCCGCGGCCTTGCGGATTTCTTCAATATTGAAGGAAAAATCTCCGGAGCAGTCGGGGCCGGTTGGTTCGCCTTCGGCGTCATAGGTGTCGGTTGCGAAACCAAAGCGGATTGTGCCGGTGTAGGATTTTTCCGCAGTCGAGAAGAACTGCGCCAGTCGAGTGTATTTGCCCAGAAGCAGTGGCAGAACGCCGGT